>JALORV010000414.1 GCA_025458735.1 Burkholderiaceae bacterium
GGCGCCACCGGCGGGTGCGCATCGGGAAAGGCATCGATGCCCTGCAGCAGGCCGTCGGCGTCATGGGTCAGGATCCACGCTGCCCCGCGCGGGATCTCGAGCGAATACAGGTTGCTGCGGGTGGCTGCGTCCGGCCAGCCGAACAGCACCAGCGGCGCGCCGCGCTGGGTGGTCCACAGCGCCTCCATGGCCGCCACCTTGGCCGGCTGGTGCTCGAGCGTATTCAGGCCGTGCAGATCGCCGACCACGATCTGCAGCGGAATCAGCACCGCCGCGCCGACCAGACTGACCTTCAGCACCGGCCGCGTCGCGAGATTTGCCTTGCCGCGCAGCAGCTGCCAGGCCGACACGCCGATCATCAGGAACGCCGCGGTCAGGAACGAGGCCAGCAGCATGTGCGTCAGCCGGTACGGCATGCTGGGACTGAAGACCACGTCGAACCAGCTTTCAACGTGGAACACGCCGTCCACCACGGTGTGCCCGACCGGCGTCTGCATCCAGGAGTTGAGCGCGATGATCCAGAAGGCACTCGTCGTGGTGCCGAAGGCGACCAGCACCGTGGCCAGCAGGTGGACCCGCTCGGAGACGCGGTTGTGACCGAACAGCATGATGCCGAGGAAGGTCGCTTCCAGGAAAAAGGCGGTCAGCACCTCGAAGCCCAGCAGCGGACCGCCATGAAGCCGGGCCAGTTGGTGCCGAACTGGAAGCTCATGGTCACGCCCGAAACGACGCCCAGCGCAAACGACAGCGCAAACACCTTGGTCCAGAACAGATAGGCGTGCAGCCACTCGGTGCGACGGGTGCGCAGCCAGGCCAGCCGCAGCCCGAGCAGCGCCCACGCCAGCGCGATCGTGATGGCCGGGAACAGGATGTGGAAAGTGATGTTGGCGGCGAACTGGATGCGCGCCAGCAGCAGGCCGTCGAGTGATTCCATGCAACGCTCCCCCGGGTCCGATCCTGCGGCGGCGGCAAGGCGGCCCCCCTCGGACGGGAGGCGGCAACCGCCGGAGCGGCGATTATGGGCTGCCGCGCCGCCGTGCCGGCATCTCCATCAATAGGGGTAGGGTTTTGCCGATGTTGATCGCCGTCAAGCCCGGCAGGCGCGCCGCCGCTAGGGTGACCCGACATCCGGCTGCCCACGGGCCGGGGCCACCAGAGGGGCAACCATGCTCAGCACCCCCGTGAAGGAAGTCATGGAGTCCCGCAAGCTGCTGCTGGCAGCGCCGGACACCACCGTGCGCGCGGCCGCGGAGCTGATGGCCACGCGCGGCGTCGGCGCCGTCCTGGTGGTCGAAAACCAGCAACTGCTCGGTATCTTCACCGAGCGTGACGTGGTGTTCAGGGTGGTCGCGCGCGGCCTCGATACCGCCACCACCCGCATTCAAGACGTGATGACGCCCGAGCCGAAGACGATCGAACCCGACAGGCCGTTCGGACGCGCCATGCTGGTGATGCACGAGCACGGCTTCCGTCACCTGCCGGTGGTCGATCACGGCGTGCCGATCGGCATCGTCTCCTCGCGCAGCGCGCTCGACCCGGACCTCGAGGAGTTCGTCTCGGAAGAGCGGCGCCGCAAGCACCTGCAGGAAGCGCCCTAGCCTCGCCCGCCGTCCGCCGACCCGGCCTCGGCCCGCTGCACCATCGCGCGCGTCATCGCGCGGAAGATGAACAGGTGAAACGGCACCAGCGCGTACCAGTACAGCAGGCCCCAGACGCCGCGCGGGTGCCAGTAGGCCGTCTCCGTCAGGCGGGTGCCGCCGTCGGGCCGCGGCTCGAGTTCGAACTCCAGGATGCCCGAGCCCGGCGCCTTCATGCCGAAGTGCAACGTCAGGCGCCGCTCCGGTTCGAGCGCGAGCACGGTCCAGTAGTCGATCGCGTCGCCCACGCGCAGCTCGACCGGGTCGCGCCGCCCGTGCGTGAAGCCCGGCCCGCCGACCAGCCAGTCGAGCAGTTCGCGCAGCCACCACAGGAAGTTCATCGTGAAATAGCGGTTGTCGCCGCCGATCGAAGTCACGACACGCCATACGGCGGCCGGCGCTGCCGGCGTATCGGCGGTGCCGGCGGCACGCTTGGCGTAGAAAGCGTGGTCGTGCCGCCACGCGCGGTGCGGGAAGGCACCCTCGGTCCAGCGGCCCGGGACCGCATGCTGCCGCTCCGCCTCGAGCGCCGCCCGGACGGACTCGCGGAAGGTGAGCAGCCGTTGCGGAACACGCTCACGAAGCGCTTCGTCATGGGCCGGGATGTCGTGCTTGAGCCCGCCGATCAGCGCGCGCGCGATGCTGGCCGGCACCGACGTCACCAGGCCGAGCCAGTAGGAAGACAGTCGCGGACTCAGCACCGGCACGCGGATGATGCGCGGCCGCTTGCCGATCACCTCGCCGAACTGCAGCATCATCTGCTCGTAGCTCAGGGTCTCGGGTCCGCCGGCATCGTAGATCTGGCCCGCGGCATCCGGGTCGTCCGCCACGCGCAGCAGATAGGTGAGCAGGTTGTCGAGCGCGATCGGTGACGAGCGCGACTGCACCCACTTGGGCGTCACCATCAGCGGCAGGTGATAGACGAGATCGCGCATCACCTCGTAAGCCGCCGACCCCGGCCCGACGATGATGCCGGCGCGGATCTCCGTCACCGGCACCCGGGTCGATCGAAGCATGTCGCCGCTTTCGGCGCGCGACACCAGGTGCTCGGAGTCCGCTTCGGGAGGCACCAG
>JALORV010000415.1 GCA_025458735.1 Burkholderiaceae bacterium
CAGCACGCGGGCGTCGCCGAGCGCGCGGTGGCGCTGCTCGCCGCCGAGGCCGAAGCGGTCGATGATCGCGTCGAGCGTGTGCGGCGTGCGATCCGGGTAAAGGTGGCGCGACAGCCGCACCGTGCACAGCGTCTTCGCCAGGTAGTTGAGGCCGGCGCGCGCAAACTCGGCGCGCAGGAAGCCGTAGTCGAAGCGCGCGTTGTGAGCGACGAAGACGGCGCCGTCGAGCCGGTCGTACAGCTCCTGCGCCAGCGCGGCGAAGGACGGCGCGTCACGCACCATCTCGTTGGTGATGCCGGTCAGCCACTGGATCTCGGCCGGGATCGGCACGCCGGGACGAACCAGCGATGACCACTCGGTGACGCGCGTCTGGTCGCCGTCGAAGTCCACGCTGACCACGCCGACCTCCGTGATGCGCTCGCGCTCGGGGCTCGAGCCGGTGGTCTCGACATCGACGAAGGCGAGGCGGGAAGCGAGCGAGGACAGCATGTCATGGCCGCGAGGACAGCCGGCAGGATAATCCGCCGGCGCCGGCCACCACCGCGACGGGGCCGACGGCGCGGGCATACTGTCGAGTCCGGCCGGCGCGCGGCATCGACCCCGCCCGGACCCGAGCTGCCCGGCTCACGAGGCCGGCGGCCAGAAAGAGGAGACGCCAGATGACAGCGCACACCAAGGCGGCCACCGCTTCCGCGTCCGGCCCGGAACGCGACAAGGCGCAGCGACTCGACGAGCTGCTCGCGCTGGTGGGCGCGCGCCACGGCGGCGACGAGCGCGAGATGCTCGCCACCTTCTGCCGCGTCTACTTTCGCCAGGTGGATCCCGAAGATGTCGCCGAGCGCTCCGCCGAGGATCTCTACGCCGTGGCGTGGTCGCACCTGCAGTTCGCGCGCGAGCGGACGCCCGGGGCGCCCCGGCGGCCGGCTTCGCATCGCGCCACACGATGGTCGAAGTGGTCAACGACGACATGCCGTTCCTGGTCGATTCGACCTCGCTGGAGGTCAACCGCCAGGGCCTGACGCTGCACCTGATCATCCATCCGATCTTCGCGGTGCAGCGTGACGCCGCGGGCCGCCTGCTGGCGCTGGCCCCGCGCGAGCAGCAGCCGGACTGGCCGCGCGAGTCGTTCATGCACCTGGAAGTGGACCGGCTGTCCGATCCGGTCGCGCGTGCGGGGCTGGCGGAGGGCATCGAGCGCGTGCTGGGCGACGTGCGCGCGGCGGTCGAGGACTGGAAGCCGATGGTGGCGCAGCTGCGCGCGGTGATCCGCGAACTCGACGAGCGCCCGCCGCCGGTGCCCCGCGAGGAGCTGACGGAGTCGCGCGCCTTCCTGCAGTGGCTGACCGAGGATCACCTGCTGCTGCTCGGCTACCGGCGCCGACGAACTGGAGCTGGTGCGCGTGCCGGGCAGCGGGCTCGGCATCCTGCGCGATGCCGGGCCGGGCGGGGCCTCGATCAGTTTCTCGACCGCGCCGCGCGCGGTGCGCAACCTGGCCACCGAGCCGTCGCCGATGCTGCTGGTCACCAAGGCCACGACCCGCGCCACCGTGCACCGGCCGGGCTACGTCGACTACGTCGGCATCAAGCGCTACGACGCCGCCGGCAAGGTGATCGGCGAGCACCGCTTCGTGGGACTCTTCACCTCGGCCGCCTACGCCACCCGGGTCACCGAGGTGCCGCTGGTGCGCGGCAAGGTGCGCGAGGTGACCGAGCGTGCCGGACTCGCGCCGGCCAGCCACCTCGGCAAGGCGCTGACGCACATCCTCGAGAGCTACCCGCGCGACGAGCTGTTCCAGATCACGGTCGACGAGCTGGCCGAGATCTCCAACGGCATCCTGCAGCTCGGCGAGCGGCAGCGCTTCCGCCTGTTCCTGCGGCACGACGCCTACGAGCGCTTCGTCTCCTGCCTGATCTACGTGCCGCGCGAGAACTACACGACCGATCTGCGCCGCAAGTTCCAGTGGATCCTGCTGGAAGCGTTCAACGGCTCGGCCGCCGAGTTCGACGTGCTGCTGACCGACGCGGCGCTGGCGCGCATCCACATCATCGTGCGCACCACGCCCGGACGGATCCCGCCGGTCGACCGCCGCGCGCTCGAGCAGCAGCTGGCGGCCACCGCCCGCCGCTGGGAGGACGACCTGCGCGAGGCGCTCGACCGCGAGGCCGAGGAGTCGCAGGCGGGCCAGCTGCTGCGCCGCTACGGCTCGGCGTTCCCGGCTTCCTACCGCGAGCACGTCGACGCCGTCAGCGCGGTCGAGGACATGCAGCGGCTGGAGCGGCTGTCGCGCAGCGCGCTCGTGCTCAACTTCTATCGTCCGCGCGCCGCGCGCGGCAGGCTCGGCTTCAAGGTGTACCGCGCCGGCGCCCCGGTGCCGCTGTCGGACTCGCTGCCGATGCTCGAGCGCATGGGCGTCCGGGTTCTGGCCGAACGCCCCTACGAGATCGAGCCCGACGGCGCCGAGCCGATGTGGATCCATGACTTCGAGCTCGAGGTGCCGGGCGGCGACGAGATCGACATCGCCGCGCTGGCGCCGCTGTTCGAAGACGCCTTCGCGCGCGTGTTCGAGGGCCGTGTCGAGAACGACGACTTCAACCGCCTGGTGCTGCGGGCCGGCCTCTCCGCCGAGGAGATCGTCGTGCTGCGCGCCTATGCCAAGTACCTGCGGCAGATCGGCTTCGCGCTGTCGCAGCCGTACATCGAGGCGACCCTGGCGGCGCACCCGCGCATCGCCGGCATGCTGATGCGGCTCTTCCGGCTGCGCTTCGCGCCCGACGAACGCGACGATGCTGCAGTCGCGAGCCAGGTGCGCGCCATCGAGCAGGCGCTCGACAAGGTGCCCAACGCCAGCGAGGACCGCGTGCTGCGGCAGCTGCTGGCGCTGATGCTGGCAACGCTGCGCACGAACTACTGGCGTACCGGCGCCGGTGCCAGCGGCGCCGAGGGCGCGCGCCGCAGCTTCCTGTCGTTCAAGTTCGACCCGAAGAAGATTCCCGCGCTGCCCGAGCCGCGGCCGATGTACGAGATCTTCGTGTACTCGACCCGCTTCGAGGGCGTGCACCTGCGCGGCGGCAAGGTCGCGCGCGGCGGCCTGCGCTGGTCCGACCGGCCGGAAGACTTCCGCACCGAGGTGCTGGGGCTGGTCAAGGCGCAGATGGTGAAGAACACCGTCATCGTGCCGGTCGGCAGCAAGGGCGGCTTCGTGCTGAAGAAGGCGCCGCCCGCCACCGAACGCGAAGCGTTCATGAAGGAAGGCGTGGCCTGCTACCAGGACTACCTGCGCGGGCTGCTCGACCTGACCGACAACCTGGTCGGCGGCAAGGTGGTGCCCCCGCCGCAGGTGGTGCGGCACGACGGTGACGACCCCTATCTGGTGGTGGCCGCCGACAAGGGCACCGCGACCTTCTCGGACTACGCCAACGCCATTTC
>JALORV010000416.1 GCA_025458735.1 Burkholderiaceae bacterium
GGGCGATGGATCACATGATCGGCGCCCCATTGGTCGACGGGGACGGCGTCACCGAGATAGCCATAGGCCGCTGCGATCGTGCGCATGCCGGCCGCGCGCCCGGCCTGCACGTCACGCAGGTCGTCGCCCACATAGATGGCCTCCGAGACGACACGACCGGCCAGCTGGAGCGCATGTTCGATCGGGGCCGGATGCGGCTTGGGATGCGGGGTGGTGTCGCCGCTGACTACGCAGGCGGCGCGTCGATGCAGGCCGAGCGCCTGCACCAGCGGGTCGGTGAAGCGCGCGATCTTGTTGGTCACGATGCCCCACTGAACGCCGTCGCGTTCGAGTGCCTGAAGGGTCTCGTCCATGTCCGGAAACAGTGCGCTCCTGGCGGCGAGAGCGGACTCGTACTGGGTGAAGAACTCCTGCCGCAGCGGCTCATAGTCCGGGTCGGCCGGCTGCAGTCCGAAGGCGCGGCCGATCAGCCCGCGTGCGCCGTGCGAGGCCACTGGGCGCAGCGACTCCAGCGGCAGGGCGGGGCGATCGCGCGCAATCAACATGCGGTTGACCGCGCCGGCCAGGTCCGGCGCAGTGTCGACGAGGGTGCCGTCGAGGTCGAACAGCACGAGTAGGGTCGCGGGCATCGGGGCAGTTTCGTGATGATTCGCAGCGGGCGGCGCCGGCGCCCCAGGGCGCTGTCAGGCCGGCTTGCGAAAAGCCATCAGGTAGTTCACGTCGGTGTCGCTGCCGAGTCTTGCCGACTTGGTGAACGGGTTGTAGGTGAGGCCCGCCATTTCCTTCAGCTCGAGTCCGGCATCGCGAGCATAGCCAGTCAATTCGCTCGGCTTGATGAACTTCGCGTACTCGTGGGTGCCGCGCGGCAGCAGGTTCAGCACGTACTCGGCCCCCACGATCGCCAGTGCAAAGGCCTTGGGATTGCGGTTGATCGTCGAGAAGAAGAGCCACCCGCCTGGACGGGCGAGGGTGGCGCAGGCGCGCACGCTGCTGGCCGGATCCGGAACGTGCTCCAGCATCTCCATGCAGGTCACGACATCGTAGGCATCGGCATGGCGTTGCGCCCAGTCCTCGGCCGCGCCTTCCGCGTAGCTGACGGTGGCGCCGGACTCGAGCGCATGCAGCTGCGCCACTTTCAGCGGTTTGCCGGCAAGGTCGATGCCGGTGACCGTCGCGCCGCGTGCCGCCATCGCTTCGGCCAGCACGCCACCGCCGCAGCCGACGTCGAGCACGCGCTTGCCGGCGAGGCTCGCAAGGCGGTCGATCCACACCAGGCGCGCCGGGTTGATCTCGTGCAGCGGCCGCATCGGACCCTGCGGATCCCACCAGCGTGCCGCCAGGTCGCCGAACTTGCGCAGTTCGGCAGCATCGACATTGGCATTTGCCTGTAATTGCATGGAGCGGATGTTAGCGGCGGTTTTGTACGGGCGAAAAAAAGCCCCGCCGAAGCGGGGCCTTGATCAGCATCGTGCCGGTTAGCGACGGACGGGGCGGGTACCCACGACCTCGACCTCGACGCGACGGTTCGGCTGCAAGCACTCAACCAGCTGCTTGAAGTTGCGAACTTCGCCCTTCGGGGACGGATCCGGGCACTGCTTGACCGGGTTCGCCGGGCCCTTGCCTTCCGTATAGATACGGTTCGGCTCGATGCCCTTGCTGACCAGGTAGTCCTTGACGGCCTGGGCACGTGCCACCGACAGCTTCTGGTTGTGGGCCAGAGGACCAAGGCGGTCGGTGAAGCCGACAGCGATGATCACTTCCAGGCTCACGCCGGCCAGCTTCGACACGAGATCGTCGAGCTTGGCCTTGCCGTCCGCGCGCAGAACAGCCTTGTCGAAGTCGAACAGGGCGTCAGCGGCGAAGGTCACCTTCTCGCTGGTCGGCGCCGGGGGCGGCGGCGGCGGCGGGGGCGGCTTCGGAGCTGGCGGCGGCGGGGGCGGCGGCGGCGGTTCGCAGGCCGGCTTCTGGGTCTTCCAGAGGCTTTCTACTTCGCACTCGCAGATCGCTGTCCAGTTCGGGTACTTGGCTTCCTTGATGACCGTCTTCGCGGCGCGCTCGGCGCTCCACGAGCCGGTCCGCCAGCACAGGCCGAACGGATCGCGCACGATGACGCCGCGCGCATCGATGACATACGGGCTTTCCTTGGTATCGACGACCGTGATGTCCTTCATCGAGCCGCATCGGCCGATGAAGGCGCGTGAACCTACGCCAGCCCCGCCGTCTGCAGTACCTGCCGGCATCGATTCTGCCACGCGCGCAGGGTCGCCGCCGTCGACCCGGTGATTGCCCCTTGCGCTTCCGCAAGTACCTGTCGCGTCCTGACAACAGACTCTCCAGCCACCCAGACATCGGTCGCCTGCTCTCGCCCGGCGGAGTGGATCAGCTGGGACACCGGGTCGTGCACCGGCTGCGTCTCGATCTGGCCAAGGTCGAAGGCCGCCAGGTCGGCCTCCTTGCCGGGCTCGATGGACCCGATGCGGCGCTCCAGACCCAGCGCACGGGCGCCGCCCAGGGTGGCGGCCTCCAGCGCCAGCGGCGCCGGCAGGATGCGGGCGTCG
>JALORV010000417.1 GCA_025458735.1 Burkholderiaceae bacterium
TGCCCGGCATGCAGCGCGAGGGTGTCGAAACCTGGGTAGCGGGCGGTCATGGGAGTCGCTGGAAGCGCTTCGAGAAAGCGATGATGCCAGCCTCGCTGCCCGCGGCGCACGGAGCCGTCGGGCCGCGCAGGCGCGCCGCTACACTTGCGCGCCAACGATGGACACACGCGCCGCGCTTTATCCGACGATCGAGCCACACGACAGCGGCATGCTGGCGCTCGATGCCGTCCACACGATGTACTGGGAGTCGGTCGGCCGACCGGACGGCGTGCCGGTGCTGTTCCTGCACGGCGGGCCTGGCGGCGGCTGCTCGCCCGAGCACCGGCGCTTCTTCGACCCGGAGTTCTTCCGCGTGGTGCTGTTCGACCAGCGCGGCGCCGGCGCCTCGACCCCGCTGGGCGAGGTCGAGGACAACAGCACGCAGCGACTGATCGCGGACATCGAGCTGCTGCGCGATTACCTCGGGATTGCGCGCTGGCTGGTGTTCGGCGGCTCCTGGGGCAGCACGCTCGGACTGGCCTACGGCCAGGCGCATCCGCAACGCTGCACGGGTTTCCTGCTGCGCGGGATCGGTCGCCGCAGCGAGATCGAGTGGTTCCTGACGGGCCTGCGTCAGGTCTTTCCGGAGCCGTGGCAGAAGTTCGCCGGCATGCTGCCCGAGGCGGAGCGTGGCGACCTGCTGCGGGGTTACCTGAAGCGGCTGTTCGACCCGGATCCGCGCGTGCATGTGCCTTTTGCGCGGGCCTGGAGCGAGTACGAGGGCGCCTGCTCGACCCTGCTGCCGAATCCGGAACTGGTGCAGCACTTCGCCAGCGAGGCACTCGGCCTGGCGCGGCTGGAGGCGCATTACTTCGCCCACGACTGCTTTCTGGCGCCGGACCAGCTGCTGAAGAACATGGACCGGTTGCAGCGACACCCGGCCTCGATCGTGCACTCGCGCTACGACATGGTGTGCCCGATCGTCAGCGCCGATGAGCTGGCGCGGGCCTGGCCCGGGGCGCGCTACACGGTCGTGCCGGACGCGGGCCACTCGGTGTGGGAGCCGTCCGTGCGGGCCACGGTGGTGGCCGAGCTGGAACGGTTCAAGGCGCTGCTCGGCTGAAGCCGACCCCATGCCGCGCTTCGCAGCCAACATCAGCCTGATGTACCCGGAGCACGCGCTGCTCGACCGCATTGCGGCCGCGGCGCGCGACGGCTTCGCCGCGGTCGAGGTGCAGTTTCCTTACGCGATTCCTGCGGAAGAGTTCCGCCGTGCGCTGGTGGATGCCCACGTCGCGCTGGTGCTGCTCAATGCCCCGGTCGGGGACTTCGCCGGCGGCGACAAGGGGCTGGCCGCGTTGCCCGGGCACCGCGGCGCGTTCGACGAATCGATCGCGCGGGCGGTCGAGTATGCGCGCGTGACCGGCGCGCCCCGCGTTCATGTGATGGCCGGCGTCCCGGGCCCGGAGGTCACGGCCGCCGACGCCGATCGGGCATATCGGGAGAACCTGGCGCGAGGCGCGGCGCAACTGGCGCGGGCTGGCCTGCAGCTGATGATCGAGCCGATCAACCGGCGCGATGTGCCGGGCTACCACCTGCATCGGCTGGAAGACGCAGCCGCCGTGATCGAGGCTGCGGCCGATCCCCGGCCGGCGCTGCAGTTCGACTTCTATCACCTGCAGATCATCGGCGGCGACCTGGTGCGGCAGTTCGAGCGGCATCGCGGCCGTGTCGGCCATGTGCAGATCGCGGGCGTGCCCGCGCGCAACGAGCCGGATACCGGCGAGATCAACTATCCGTTCGTGTTCAGGGAGATCGACCGGCTCGGCTACCGCGGCTGGGTCGGCTGCGAGTACCGGCCGGCGCGCCCGGGCCCGGGCGGCACCTCGGCAGGGCTTGGCTGGCTGCGACGGCCATAACGCTGCCGCGCGACGGGCCTTGTTCGGCGGCCGTGGCGGGTCTAGGATCGGCTGAACGCGAACGGCAGAGCGCGCATGCGGAGACAGCCATGAAGGTCAGAGACATCCTGCGGGTCAAGGGCAGCGCGCTCCATCACCATCATGGCCGAGCAGGACATCGGCTCGGTGGTGGTGATGGAGTACGGCGAACTGGTCGGGATGCTGACCTTCCGCGAGGTCATCAACCGGGTCCATGCCAACGCCGGCAGCGTCGGCGAAATCAGCGTGCGCAAGGTGATGGACGACGCCCCGCTGACGGTGACGCCCGAGACCGAGGTGATGGAAGTGCGCCGGTTGATGCTGGAACGGCATGCGCGCTACCTGCCGGTGCTCGACGGCCGCACGCTGGCCGGCGTGATCTCGTTCTACGACGTTGCGCGCGCGGTGCTCGAGGAGCAGAGCTTCGAGAACAAGATGCTCAAGGCCTACATCCGCGACTGGCCCGAGCCCGAGGAAGACGCGGCGCCGGGCTGAGCCGCCGGCCGGGTGAGTGGCTGTCTCGGCACCGCCCTGCTGCGCGATCCTCCCATACAGCCGACAGCGGGGTCGGTGGCGCCGCCTCCCTTGAGTTCTTCGGCTGCGGGCGAACGCCGGGTTCGAGCCATTGCTCGTCGTCGTACTGCCCCGCGGGCACGCGCTTTTCGTGGGTCATTGGCGCCAAGTCTTTCCCTCTGCAGCATCCCGGTCGGGGGCTTCAGAAGTAAGGGCGCGTGGCGGAGGGCGGCGATAATTTCGATTCTTGGCCTATGCCCGGCCGGCCAGACGCTGCGGCGGTTTTGGCGGCGTGCCATGTGCCGCAACACATACAGGGTAGACATAGCGGAGCTCATGTTCACCATCGCAGCACCGAGCTGGTCGCGTCAGTTCCGATCGGACGACCTGGAGGAAGTCCGCGCATTTATCGGCAACAAGGACGGACCACACGCGCGCGTGACGCACAAGATACGGCCCTTGGGCTACGCGATGTTTCAAGTCAGTGCGCCCCACACGAACCTGGGCGGATCCGCGTCCGCGGTGGCGCAATCCGTCCGCGGCCATGTCCATGGTTGGGTGCTGCACCTGGCGTTGCCGCCGGGTACGGTTCTGCGCAGCGGCCGGCGTACCTCCGACCGAACCGTGCCGCAGACGGCGGTGCTCATCCCGCCTGGATGGGCGTTCACCCGCATCAGCCCGCCAGGCGCCCTCTTTGCGATGGAAGTCGATCAGCAAGCCCTGGAGGCGGAGTTGAGGGCCCGACGACCCGATGATGTCAATCGCAACCTCAGCCGCATGGCCATGCCGCAACTGGCCGCGGGCGAGCGAGCGAGACTGACGGCCGCCGCCTCGGAACTGGTGCTTGCCACTGAGCCCAGCATGGATGTGCGGCAGCGGGCCTCGGCCGAGGCTCGCTTCATCGAGCGAATGGTCGACCTGGTGCTGCGCGACGCCGTGACCCGGCGTCCTGGCGAACTCGCCCTGGAGCGCGCACGAAACCTGGAGGCTTGGATCGATTCGCACCTGGGCGAACCCATCACCATGGGGACCTTGTGCCGGGTGGCCGGCGTCGGCGCGCGCTGTCTGCAGAAATCTTTCCTCTACCGGCGCGGCGTATCTCCAATGCGCTTTGTCGCCGAGCGCAGGCTGCTGGCTGCGCATCAATGGCTGTCCGATACATCGCACGCCGGGACAGTGACCGAAGCCGGATTGCGCTTCGGCTTTTCGCACCTGGGCCGGTTCTCGATGTCCTATCGAGAAGTCATTGGCGAGTCACCATCGCAGACGCGAGCGGCCGCCAAGCCCATCACATGAGCTCGATCGGCAAGGGCGCCTGAAGGATCAAGGCTCCGACGAAGCGGTGGAACTTGTTCCACGGGGGCCGCCTCCATCCGCCGGAGCCGGCGCTGTTCGCGAATTGGATAGCGACCAGGAGAGCCGCCGGCTAGTGTCGGCAGCTGGCTCGTGAGGGCCGCGGGCTGCAAGCGCGGGCGAATGCAGATGGGCCGAGAGCGCGCCTCGCTGTGTCGCGGCTACGCCATCTGAGACGGTGACGAAGTCGCGCCAGACGCGATTGGCGGCAGGCGGTTCTCGCACGCCCGACGCACGACGGCCTGTTCGCCGGGTGCCTTTGGCCCGAACTCATTCACCACCGGAAGCGAAGACTCGTGAAGCGACTCCATCTGGCAATTTCGCTGCTGTTTCTCGGCTGCGCCGGGCAGCCGGCCTGGTCCGCGACCATCCCCGCCGATGTGCCCTCGTTGGGCTACTCGCCGGACAACATGGATCGATCGGTCGACCCGCGCAAGGACTTCTACCGCTACGCCGCGGGCAACTGGCTCAAGAAGACCGACATCGCCCCCAGCGGTCAGGACGTCGGCGGCTTCACGCTGCTGGCCGAGCAATTGGACAAGCAACTGCTGACGCTGATCCAGCAAGCCGCCGCGACCCCCGGCGCGCCCAAGGGCAGCCCGCGCCAGCAGGTGGGCGACTTCTACAAGGCCGCGATGGATTCGGATCGCCGCGCCGCGGTGGGGCTGCAGCCGCTGCAGGCC
>JALORV010000031.1 GCA_025458735.1 Burkholderiaceae bacterium
CACCGGCGACATGGGCACGATGGACGAACGCGGCAGCTTCCACCTCACCGACCGCAAGAAGGACATGATCGTCGTCTCCGGCTTCAAGGTGTTCCCGAACGAGATCGAGGACGTGCTGGCGCTGCACCCCGGCGTGCTCGAGGCCGCCGTCATCGGCGTGCCCGACGAGCGCGCGGGCGAGGCGGTCAAGGCGGTGGTCGTGCGCCGCGACCCGGCCTTGACCGAGGCCGACCTGCTGGCACACTGCAAACTGCACCTGACCGGCTACAAGATGCCGCGCGTCGTCGAGTTCCGCAGCGAGCCGCTGCCGAAGACCAACATCGGCAAGATCCTTCGCCGTGAACTGCGCGACGCCGGGCCGGCCAAGGCCATGCCGCTGGTGCCGGACGAGCGCAGCTACGCGCTTTCGACCTGCTTTCGGTCGAGTCCCGCTACAGCCGCTTCCTTCATCACAAGAAGCACCTGAGCCCCGAGGCACTCGCGCGCGGTGTCCATCCGCTGCCGGGACGGGACTTCGTCTTCGTCGCCACGGCGCCGCATCCCGGGGGCATCGACGTCGTCGGCGCGGCGCAGTACGTGCGCGCCACGCCGGGCGACGACACGACCTGCGAATTCGCGATCACGTTGGCCGAGGACTGGCGCGGCAGCGGGCTGGCCCGGCATCTGCTCGCCAGCCTGCTGCGCCGTGCGCGCCGCGACCAGTACGCGGTGATGATGGGCCTGGTGCTCGCTGACAACGAACCGATGATCGCACTGGTGCGCAAGCTTCGGTTCAGCGTAGCGCCGTCGTCGGAGGGCAGCACCGTGGTCCAGGTGCTGCGGCGGCTCGATCGACAGCGTCCGGCGCAGTCGCTGGCGCCCGCCGCGGCGCGACGGCCGTGACGCGGCCACCTGCAGCGCGGCCAGGCGGCGCGGCGCGACGGCGCGACGCCCCGGGTCACGGGTCTGCTCCGCGAGGAACCACATCCTGAAGCACGTCTTCAGCCGCTTCCTGCGCCAGCGCCGCAGGCTGCGTCACTTTGCCCGCCACCCCTTGCAGGACGTGCTGGCAGGCCGCGGCCCCCGTCCCGCGGTGCCGGAACCCCTGGCGCAGGACCTGCTGGACATCGCCGGCGACGACGCGGCGGCCGCGATCGCGCGCCTGGACTCGCACGCCGAGGGCCTGAGCGCGACCGAGGCCGTAGCCCGCCTGGCGCGGCACGGGCCCAACCTGGTGCAACACGAGCGGCCGCTGCCGTGGTGGCTGCACCTGTGGCACTGCTACCGCGACCCGTTCAACCTGCTGCTGACGGCGTTGGCCGTCGTCTCGTACGTCACCGACGACCTGAAGGCCACCGTCGTCATCGGCGTGATGGTGGTGCTGAGCACCACGATCCGCTTCGTCCAGGAGCACCGTTCCGGGCGCGCCGCCGAGGCGCTGAAGGCGATGGTGAGCAACACCGCCACCGTGCTGCGCCAGCAGCGGCTCGAGGTCCCGATGGCCAGCGTGGTGCCGGGAGACCTGGTGCTGCTGTCGGCGGGCGACATGATCCCAGCGGACTGCCGCGTACTCGCCGCGCGCGACCTGTTCGTCGCCCAGGCCGCGATGACCGGCGAGTCGCTGCCGGTCGAGAAGTTCGCCGATCGTGGCACGGGCGCCGCGGACAAGGGCCGTGGCGACGGGCCGATCGAACAGCGCAACCTCGTCTTCATGGGCACGAACGTGGTCTCGGGCTCGGCGACCGCGCTCATCGTCAACACCGGCGAGAAGACTTACTTCGGCGCCCTGGCCGCACGCGCCACGGCGACCGAGGCCGCACCTAACGCCTTCCAGGCGGGCATCAACAGCGTCAGCTGGCTGCTGATCCGCTTTGCGGCGGTGATGGTGCCGATCGTGCTGCTGGTCAACGGCTTCACCAAGGGCGACTGGCTCGAGGCTCTGCTGTTCTCGCTGTCGGTGGCGGTGGGCCTGACGCCCGAGATGCTGCCGATGATCGTCACCACCACCCTCGCCAAGGGAGCGGTGCAGCTGTCGCGCCGCAAGGTCGTGGTCAAGCGGCTCGACGCGATCCAGAACTTCGGCGCGATGGACATCCTGTGCACCGACAAGACCGGCACGCTGACGCAAGACAAGATCGCGCTCGAACGCCACATCGATGCCTTCGGCAAACCGTCGGACGAGGTGCTGAACTTCGCGTACGTGAACAGCCACTACCAGACCGGGCTGAAGAACCTGCTCGACCACGCCGTGCTCGACCACGTGGAACTGGCCGCGGAACTGAAACTCGAGCACGACTTCCGCAAGATCGACGAGGTCCCGTTCGACTTCCAGCGCCGGCGCATGTCGGTCGTGGTGTCCAGGCAGGACGACCACCACGAGCTGATCTGCAAGGGCGCGCTCGAGGAGGTGCTGGCGGTGTGCACGCGCGTGCGCATCGGCAGCGGGGACGATGCGCAGGACGTGCCACTCGACGCGGCGCGGCTCGAGCGCGTGCAGCAGGTCACGCGCGGCCTGGCCGAAGACGGGCTGCGCGTGGTGGCCGTGGCGATGAAGGAACTGCCGACCGGCCAGACCGCCTACGGCGTCGCCGACGAAGCCGACCTGGTGCTGATCGGCCACGTGGCGTTCCTCGACCCACCGAAGGAATCGGCGGCGCCGGCGCTGCGCGCACTCGCCGCACACGGCGTCGGCGTCAAGGTGCTGACCGGCGACAACGAGCAGGTCACCGCGCACGTCTGTGCGCAGGTCGGGCTGAGCGCCGGCGCGGTGCTGCTGGGCCCGCAGGTGGAGGCCATGAGCGACGAGGCGCTGGCGCACGCGGTGGTCGCGCACGACGTGTTCGCCAAGCTGGCCCCGCTGCACAAGGAGCGCATCGTGCGCGCGCTGCGTGCGCAGGGCCACGTGGTCGGCTTCATGGGCGACGGCATCAACGACGCGCCGGCGCTGCGCGCGGCCGACATCGGCATCTCGGTGGACTCGGCGGTGGACATCGCCAAGGAGGCGGCCGACATCATCCTGCTCGAGAAGAGCCTGATGGTGCTCGACGAAGGTGTGATCGCGGGGCGGGCGACGTTCAGCAACATGCTGAAGTACATCCGCATGACGGCGAGCTCCAACTTCGGCAACGTGTTCTCGGTGCTCGTGGCCAGCGCCTTCCTGCCCTTCCTGCCGATGCTGCCGCTGCACCTGCTGGTGCAGAACCTGCTCTACGACTTCTCGCAGATCGGCATCCCGTTCGACAACGTCGACGCCGAACTGGTGAACCAGCCGCTGCGCTGGAACCCGGCCGACATCGGCCGCTTTATGATCTTCTTCGGGCCGATCAGCTCGGTCTTCGACCTGACCGCGTTCGCGCTGATGTGGTGGGTGTTCGACGCCACCACCGTGGCGCGGCAGACGCTGTTCCAGTCGGGCTGGTTCGTCGTCGGGCTGCTGACGCAGACGCTGATCGTGCACCTGATCCGCACGCCGAAGCTGCCCGTCGTGCAAAGCCGCGCCGCGACCGCGCTGACCGTGATGACGCTGGCCATCATGGCGGTGGGCGTGTGGTTGCCGATGGGGCCGCTGGCCGAGTACTTCAAGCTGCAGGCGCTGCCGCTGGCGTTCTTCCCGTGGCTGCTCGGCATCCTGATCGGATACTGCGCAGCGACGACGGCGATGAAACACTTCTACATCCGTCGCTACGGCTGGCAATGACCGCGTGAACCCTGGAGAGCCGCATGGCGCAGACCAAGCATCCACAGCGCAGCGACCTCGTGCGCATCGCCATCGAGGCGATGACGGAACGCGGGCTGGAGCCGCAATACCCCGCCGCGGCGCTGGCCCAGCTCGCCGGCATCAGCGGGCCCGGGCGCGACGACGACCCGCGCATCCGTGACCTCACCGCGCTGCCCTGGTGTTCGATCGACAACGACGACTCGCTCGACCTCGACCAGCTCACGGTCTGCGAGCCGTTGCCGCAGGGCGCGGTCAAGGTCCTCGTCGCGGTGGCCGACGTCGATGCCCTCGTCACGAAGGGCTCACCCATCGACACCCACGCCTGGACCAACACCACCTCGGTCTACACGTCGGCGCGCGTGTTCGCGATGCTGCCCGAGCGCCTGTCGACCGACCTGACCTCGCTCAACCCCGGGCAGGACCGGCTCGCGGTCGTCACCGAGATGGTCGTGGCCGCGGACGGGTCGATCGGCGCGGCGACGCTCTACCGGGCGACGGTGCGCAACCAGGCCAAGCTGGCCTACGACGCGGTGTCGACCTGGATCGACGGCACCGGCCCGCTGCCCGATGCCGCGCGCGCCGTTGCCGCGATCGAGGCACAGTTGCGAACGCAGGACGAGGTCGCGCAGCGGCTGCGCGCCAGAAGGCACGCTCAAGGCTCGCTCGAGCTCGAGACCTTCGAGCCGCGCGCCGTGTTCGACGGCGAACGCGTGGTCGACATCCGACTGCAGGTGCAGAACCGGGGACGCCAGCTGATCGAGGAGTTCATGATCGCAGCCAACGAGTGCAGCGCCCGTTTCCTGGCCAGCGCCGGCGGTGCCTCCTTGCGCAGGGTCGTGCGTTCGCCCGAGCGCTGGCTGCGCATCGTGGACCTCGCACGCAAGTACGGTGCGAGCCTGCCTAACACGCCCGACTCGCTCGCGCTGGCCGCCTTCCTGGCGCAGCGCCATCGTGCCGATCCGCTGCGGTTCCCCGACCTGTCGCTGGTCGTCGTCAAGCTGATGGGCTCGGGCGAGTACGTGGTCGAGCGCCCCGGGGCCGCGCCGATCGGCCACTTCGGCCTGGCGGTGCGCGACTACACGCACTCGACGGCGCCAAATCGCCGCTTCCCTGATCTTATTACCCAGCGCATGGTCAAGGCCGTGCTCACCGGTCGCCAGCCACCCTACAGCGCGGCCGAGCTGGCGGCACTCGCCGACCACTGCACACAGCAGGAAGACGCCGCGCAGAAGGTCGAGCGCCGCATGCGCAAGTCCGACGCCGCGCTGCTGCTCGAATCCCACGTCGGCCAGCAGTACGACGCCATCGTGACCGGCCGCTCCGAGACCGACGTCTGGGTGCGCATCTTCGCGCCACCGGCCGAGGGGCGGCTGGAGGCGGGCCCGCGCGGGCTCGAGGTGGGCCAGCAGGTTCGCGCCAAGCTCGTCTCCACGAACGTGGAGCGCGGGTTCATCGATTTCGTGCTCGTCGACTGACCGGCTGGCGCACCCGCGGCGGCGCCCGTGCACCGGCGGGCGCACTGCCTCGTGGCGACCGCGCAGGCGAGTGACGACAATCAGCATCCATGAGCCAGGTCCTGTACGGCCACAGCAGCGCCTCGATCGTGTCGGCGCTCGTCGTTCTGATGCTGCTGGCCATGGAAGTCGGCCTTCGCAGCGGCCGGCGTCAGCAGGCGGCCAAGGCCGAAGTGATCAGGCAGGCCAACGCGGTCCTGACGTCGATGCTCGGACTGCTGGCGCTGTTGCTGGCTTTCACGTTCTCCGCCGCGCTGCAGCGCTACGAAGATCGCAGTCAGACGGTCGTCGCCGAAGCCAATGCCATCGGAACCACGTACCTGCGAGCGCTACTTCTGCCCGGTGACTTGCCGGACGAGGTGCAGACGCTGCTGCGCCAGTACCTGGAGGTCCGGATTCAGGAAGGCCGGGTCGATGCCGCGGATGCCGAGCGGCACGAATCGCTGTTGCAGCGGGCCCAAGATATCCAGGCCCGGCTGTGGAGCCATGCCGTGGGGGCGGCGCAAGTGGACAACAGCGTCGTCACCAGCGGGCTGTTCATCCAGTCGCTGAACCAACTCATCGACACTTCGGTCGCCAGGAATGCCTCCCTGACCCGACAGGTCCCGGAAGTCGTGCTGCTGCTGATGTTCGCGACGGTCGTGCTGACCACGGCAACGCTCGGCTACGCATCGGGAGTGGCCGGGCATCGGGTGACGCTCGCGGCATTCGTGATGGTGACGCTCATTGCCGTGGTCGCCTATCTCATCATGGATCTGGACCAGCCGCGGCGCGGTGCCATTCAGGTGAGCCACGAGAGCATGCTGAGCCTTCAGAAGGCCATCGGGACGGCCCAAGGCGCGGCCGCCGAACCTGGCCGATGACGGGGGACCCGCACGCCTTGCAGGCGCCGCCGCTGCCCCCAGCCGCGGCAGCCGCCGGCTCTCCAGGGCGGCCAGCCGGCGGTCATCGGGTGTGTTCGTCGGGGCGCCCCTGGTCGCGCACGACGACTGACCGGCATCAGAACGCCGCGCGTGCCTTCGCCGCCAGATCGATGCGCGGCCCGTCGTCGATGGCGGCCGGCGCCTCGCCCGCGACTCGCGGCGCCTCGACGTCGAACAGCGCCGCGACCGCGGGCGGGACGAAGCGCGTGCGCGCCGCGTAGAGGTGGCGGTCGCCGAAGCGACGTTGCGCCGTCACGTGGAAGCGCTGCGGAACGACGAGCGCGAGGTGGCGCTTCGCGCGCGTCATCGCCACGTGCAGCAGCCGCCGTTCCTCCTCGATCGCGTCGGCGCTGCCCGTGGCGAGGTCCGACGGCAGGCAGCCGTCGACGACGTTGAGCAGCACGACGGCGGTCCACTCCTGCCCCTTCGCGGCGTGGATCGTCGACAGCACGAGGTAGTCCTCGTCACGATGCGGCGCGCCGGCCTCGTCGCTCGTGGCCTGCGGCGGGTCGAGCGTCAGCTCGGCGAGGAAACGCTCGCGGCTCGCGAAGCCGGCGGCCAGGTGCGCGAGCTGCTCGAGGTCGAGCCGTCGAGTCGCGGCGTCGTCGTGCAGGCGTTCGAGATGCGGCGCGTACCAGCGCAGCGCGACGGCGACTGCATCGGGCCAGCCGGCGCCGCGCAGCGCCGCCGCGACGGCGAGCCAGGCCGCCCAATCCCTGGCTGCCACGCGCGGCGGCACGAAGCGCTCGAGCGCGTCGAGCGGATCGGCGGCGGCGTCGAGCGCGTCGAGCAGCCGCCGCGCGTGCGCCGGTCCCATGCCAGGCACGAGTTGCGCGACGCGAAAACCCGCGAGCCGGTGGCGCGGGTTCTGCACCCAGCGCAGCACCGACAGCAGGTCCTTCACGTGCGCCGCCTCGAGAGGGACGTCGCGCCGCGCCAGCTCGAGTTCGAGCGCGGCGCTGTGGTGCGCGGTGCGAAACAGCACCGCCTGCCGGCGCAGCACGACGCCCTCCTCGCGCCGGCGCAGCACCTCGTCGGCGACCCAGCGCGCCTGCCCCGCCTCGTCGTCGACGGCGACGAGGCGCGGTCGCTCGCCGTCGCACTCGCTCCACAGCGCCTTCGCGAAGCGCTCGGGCGAGAGCGCGATCACCGCGTTCGCCGCCGCGAGCAGCTCGCGCGTCGAGCGGTAGTTGCGCGCGAGCGTGACGACGCGCGCCGGCGGGTCGAA
>JALORV010000418.1 GCA_025458735.1 Burkholderiaceae bacterium
GGACGCGATCAACGGCTTCAAGCGCGGCTACGGCAAGCCGATCGCCTCGGAGACTTTCACCAAGCTCGGCCAGCTCGACTACGCAGCCGAACTCGCGCGGCTGCGCGCCGACGCGCCGGACGCGCTCTACATCTTCCTGCCCGGCGGCATGGGCATCAACTTCATCAAGCAGTTCGTCGGTGCCGGCCTGTCGACGCAGACGCAGCTGGTCGGACCCGGCTTCTCGGCCGACGAGGACGTGATCCGCGCCGTCGGCGAGCCGATGCTGGGCATGTTCAACACCGCGCACTGGAACCACGACTTCCCGAACGCGGCGAGCCAGGCCTTCGTCGCCGCCTACGTCAAGGAGTACGGGCGCCTGCCCTCGATCTACGCCGCACAGGCCTACGACACGGTGCTGATGATGGATGCCGCGGTGCGCGAAGTGAAGGGCGAACTCGACAACAAGCCGGCGGTTCGCGCCGCGCTGAAAAAGGCCAGCTTCAAGTCGGTGCGAGGCGAGTTCCGGTTCGGGCATAACCAGTTCCCGATCCAGGACTACGTGCTGCGCACGATCGGCAAGGACAGCCAGGGACGCATCACCAACCGCACGCTGAACAAGGTATTCACTGCGCACCAGGACGCCTACGCGTCGCAGTGCAAGCTGCAGTAGGCCGGGCCGCGAGCGCCCGGCCGCGCACCGGCGCCGGGCAGCCGGCCAGCAAACCATGTCGACCACCCTGCTGCTGGAGCAGTCGCTCAACGGCCTGCAGTTCGGCCTGATGCTGTTCCTGATCGCGGCCGGACTGACGCTCGTGTTCGGCATCATGGACGTGCTCAACCTGGCGCATGGTTCGCTCTACATGGCCGGCGCCTACCTTGCGGCGACGGTGGTGCAGGCCGGCGGCTCGTTCTGGATCGCCGTGCCAGTGGCGGTGCTGGCGACGGCGCTGCTCGGCTGGCTGCTGGAGGTCGTGCTGATCCGGCACCTGTACGGACGCGATCATCTGGCGCAGGTGCTGGCGACCTTCGCGGTGATCCTGATCGCCGATGACCTGGTACGGATCATCTGGGGCCCGGCGCCGATCATGCTGGCGGCGCCGGCCGCGCTCGCCGGCCCGGTCGAGATCCTGCCCGGCGTCCTGTACCCGGCCTACCGGCTGCTGATCATCGCCGTCGGGCTGGTCCTTGCGCTGGCACTGTATCTCTTCGTCACGCGCACACGCACCGGCATGCTGGTCCGGGCCGGCAGCAGCAATCGCGAGATGGCCCGCCTGATGGGGGTGCGCGTCGACCGGCTGTTCGCCACCATCTTCGCGCTCGGCGCGGCGCTGTCGGCGGTGGCCGGCGCGCTGCTCGGCCCGCTGCTGGCGGTCGAGGTCGGCATGGGCGAGAACATCCTGATCCTCGCGCTGGTCGTCATCGTCATCGGCGGCATCGGCTCGATCCGCGGTGCGCTGGTCGGCGCCCTGCTGGTGGGCATCGTCGACACTGCCGGCCGCGCCTTCCTGCCCGAGCTGCTGACTCTCGCCCTGCCGGGTGCGGTGGCAGCGCAGCTCGGACCGGCGCTGGCCGCGATTGCGATCTACCTGCTGATGGCGGCCGTGCTGTCGTTCCGGCCGCAGGGCCTGTTCCCGGCCCGCTGAGCAGCGCAACGATGCGTGGCCGCTCGCTGCTGCCCTGGGTGCTGCTCGCCGTCGCGGCGGCGTTGCCGTGGATCGCCGGCGCGCTCGACCAGGGCTATTACGTCGGCTTCGCGCGCCGCGTGATGATCTTCGCGATCGCCGCGGCGAGCCTCAATTTCATCATGGGCATCGGCGGCATGGTGAGTCTCGGCCACGCCGCCTACTTCGGAATCGGCGCCTACGCGGTCGCCATCGCGATGACGCACGGCGTGAGCAGCGCGTGGATTGCCTGGCCGCTGGCGGTGGCGGCGGCGGCCGGCATGGCGCTGGTGATCGGCGCGATCTCGCTGCGCACGCGCGGCGTCTACTTCATCATGATCACGCTGGCCTTCGCGCAGATGATCTACTACCTTGCCGTCGGGCTGAAGCAGTACGGCGGCGAAGATGGTCTGTCTCTGCCGCAACGCTCGAGCGTCGGCGGCGGAATCGACCTCGCCGACGAAACAACGCTGTATTTCGTCGTGCTGCTGGTGCTGGTGCTCAGCGTGCTGCTGCTGAACCGCGCACCCGCTACAAGCTGGTGGCTTTCACCATAGCCGGCGGACTGGCCGGGCTCGCCGGCGCGCTGTTCGCCAATCACAACCTGTTCGTCAGTCCGGCGGCACTGCACTGGACCCAGTCGGCAACACTGGTGGTGATGGTGCTGCTGGGCGGACTCGGCTATCGCTACGGCGGCGTGCTCGGCGCCGTCGCCCTGCTGGTGCTTGAGGAAGTGCTGGCGGCGCTGACCGACTTCTGGCACCTGCCGCTCGGATTGATCCTGCTGGCGGTGGTCTTTTTGGCGCCGCGCGGCCTGGCCGGGCTGGCCGCGCGAAGGCCGGCACGATGACGCTGCTGCGGGTCCGCGGCCTGAGCAAGCGCTTCGGCGGACTGGTCGC
>JALORV010000032.1 GCA_025458735.1 Burkholderiaceae bacterium
GTTGACGCCACGCGCGCGCAGCCAGTCGTTGCCGCTGTTCAGCGTGACCACGCTGTTGCCGGTGCGCTCGAGCAGGAACACGTCGTTGAAGCCGGCCAGACCCGGGAAGTTGTCGTGCGGGTCGGTCGGCGAGGTGCCGTCATCCAGCGCGCCCTGGTAAGTGAACGTGGACACGTTCGAGTTGCTTCGCAGGCGCAGCACCAGGTCGGCCACCAGCGCGTCGATCACCTGCCCGTCGGCGCTGGTCGCGCCGTCGGCGTCGATGCGCTCGAGGCTCGGATCGAGCCAGTCGACGATGCGCAGGTCGGCCGAGCCGGCCGCCGCCGTGCCGCCGATGTTCAGCACGCGGAAGTTCGGGCCGACGCTCAGCGACGAGACGTCGTTGTAGTAGGAGTTGCTGGTCTGGAAACGGTTGACCGACAGCAGGTCGATGCCGTCGAGCAGGGACGGGTCGACCGCCGGGCCCTGGCCCACGCCCTCGGTGTAGAAGGTGATGCCCGAGTCGCGCACTTCCTGCAGCAGCAGGTCGGCGATGTCGTCGATGGGGCCGCCGGCCGCCGGCGTGACGTACGCGTTCAGGTCGTACGAGTACTCGTGGTCGACGTGGGTGTCGATGATCTCCAGGTCGGTGTTGTTGACGTTCTGGATGTCATAGAACGCGACCAGGCCCGGCCCGCGGAAGAAGTCGGTCACCTGGTACGAACGCAGCACCTCGTAGCCCGTGGCGTTCGACAGGTCGATGGCGATGAACGGCTGGTCGGCGTTCGGCGAGTTGACTTCGATGAGCTCGATGTTGCTGAGCGTCGGCGCCACCAGCGGGTCGGCGTTCGCTGCGACCGCGTACTTGAGCGTGTCGAAGCCGCCGGCGCCGTCGAGCCGGTCGCCGTTGTTCAGCGTGGCGTCGGTGCCGAAGAACGTGTCGTTGTCACCGGTGCCGGTCAGGATGTCCTGGCCCGGGGTGAGGATGAAGTTGCTGCCGGTTCCGGGCGGCGGGCCGAAGATCGCGTTGATGCCGGCGATCGTCGGGTTGCCGGCCAGGTAGGCCAGCTCGTCGTCGTTGCTGGCCGGATCGGAGTTCACGCCACGCAGGATGTTGACCGCGGCCTGGTAGGCGGGATCCACCGCCAGCGAGGCGGGATTCATCGGGTCGGTACCCGGGGCGAAGTTCGACCCCGCGCCCATCACGGTCACGTAGGCCAGCGACACTTCGATCTGGTTGTACAACTGCGCGCGACGCCCCAGGGCGTCGGCCAGCTCCTGCGGCGTCAGGCCCATGCCGGCCAGCTCGCTCGCGTCGAGTTCCAGCACCCAGTAGCAGAACTCGGCCACGAACTCGGAACGCGCCATGCCGCCGGCGAGCTTGTTGACCCAGAAGGCGCGGCCCTGGGCGTCAGGCAGGCTGCCGCCGACGTTGACGTAGATGGCATCGACGAAGGCCGCATTGCCCAGGCCGCCGTAGGTGGCATCGAACGACGGGTGCTTCGCGAAACCCGCCGCGATCGTCTTCATCAGGTCGAGCCCGGACATTCCGGAGGACTGCGCAACCCCCAGCCAGTAGTTGAACCCGCTCTGCTCAGGAGCGCGCTCGAAGAACCCGATGTACAAGGAAGCGATCTTCTGCTGAGTTGTGGATGCATCCATTGCGTCAATCCCCCAGGGATCAGTGGTTTAGAAAAGAAACTTCGTGCGTGGCGCGAAATGATAAGCCGGCCCGGACACAGGCACCGAATATACAAAGGGCAGGTTGGAAACGGGCATCAGCCGAAATGGCGAGGATCATCCGCCCGGGCTGCGGCAGGGCGCCCGGGCGAACCGTCTCTCGCGGATTCTTCATTCAAATTCAACTTGTTTCTGATGCCCGTATCCAACCGGTGACCGATGCACGGACTGCGCACGATCGGGGGGCAGTATAGCCATGGCTCACTCATTCGCGCACAGAGCAACGGCAAAATCTGTTGCGGCAAGGCAACGCCGGAGCAGCGAGGAGAGCGCCGACCGCCAGGCGGTGCGAAAACCCGACCACTGCCCGTGCCAAGTTGGGCCTCGAACGGCCGCCGCCACCCGACAATACGCCCCTTGGCGGCGAAGTCGTGCTCCGATGGCGCCGAGCCCGCCACGCTCCGCTGATTGCCGAACCGTCCGCGCCCGTCCCGCCTGCAAATGACCCGCATCCTGGGTATCTCCGCCTTCTATCACGACAGCGCCGCGGCGCTGGTCGAGGACGGGCGGATCGTCGCCGCGGCGCAGGAGGAGCGCTTCAGCCGCCGCCGCCACGATGCCGCGTTCCCGGCGCAGGCGATCCGCTACTGCCTGCAGCAGGCCGGCACGAGCGTCGGCGAACTCGACTACCTGGTCTTCTACGACAAGCCGCTGCTGAAGTTCGAGCGGCTGCTGGAGACCTACCTGGCCTTCGCGCCGCGCGGCTTCCGCTCGTTCGTCACCGCGATGCCGGTGTGGCTGAAGGACAAGCTGTACCTGAAGCTGCAGCTGCGCCGCGAGCTGGCGGCGCTCGGCGGGATCGAGCAAGCGGAGCTGCCGCCGCTGCTGTTCACCGAGCACCACCAGGCGCATGCGGCCTCGGCGTTCTTTCCCGGCCCTTTCGCGGCCGCGGCGGTGCTGTGCCTGGACGGCGTCGGCGAGTGGGCGACCAGCAGCGCCTGGCTGGGCGACGGCGCCACCCTGACGCCGCTGTGGCAGATCGACTTCCCGCACTCGCTGGGGCTGCTGTACTCGGCCTTCACCTACTACGCCGGTTTCCGCGTCAACTCGGGCGAGTACAAGCTCATGGGGCTCGCCCCCTACGGCACGCCCCGCTACCGCGAGCTGATCCTGCGCGAACTGCTCGACCTGAAGCCCGACGGCAGCTTCCGGCTGAACATGGACTACTTCGACTTCGCCACCGGCCTGACGATGACCAACGCGCGCTTCCACGCGCTGCTGGGCGGCGAGCCGCGCGCGCCGGAGGGCGCGCTGGAGCAGCGGCACATGGACCTGGCCAGTTCGGTCCAGGCGGTGACCGAGGAAGTCGTGCTGCGCCTGGCCGCGACCCTGCATCGCGACACCGGGCGGCAGGACCTCTGCCTGGCCGGCGGCGTGGCACTGAACTGCGTGGCCAACGGCCGCCTGCTGCGCGAGGGGCCGTTCCGACGGCTGTGGGTCCAGCCGGCCGCCGGCGACGCGGGCGGCGCGCTGGGCGCAGCGCTGTCGGTCTGGCACGAGTACCTGAAGCAGCCGCGCGCGCCCGAAGGTACCGCCGACCGGATGGCCGGCAGTTATCTCGGGCCGGGCTATGCGAACGGCGAGGTGGCCGAGCGGCTCGACCGGCTGGGCGCCCGCTATTTGGTGCTGGAGGAGGCAGCGCTGCTGCCGCAGGTGGCACGGTGGCTGGCCGACGGCCGAGTGGTCGGCTGGTTCCAGGGGCGGATGGAGTTCGGCCCGCGCGCGCTCGGCGCGCGCTCGATCCTCGGCGATCCGCGCAACCCGGCCATGCAGTCGGTGATGAACCTGAAGATCAAGTACCGCGAGTCGTTCCGGCCGTTCGCGCCGGCGGTGCTCGCCGAGCGCGCTGCCGACTACTTCGAACTCGACCAGCCCAGCCCGTACATGCTGGTGGTGGCGCCGGTGCACCCGCGCCAGCGGCTGGCGATGAGCGCCGCGCAGGAGCAGTTGTTCGGCATCGAGAAACTGCAGGTGCCCCGCTCGACCGTGCCGGCGGTGACCCACGTCGACTACTCGGCGCGCGTGCAGACCGTGCATCCGCAGACCAACCGGCGCTTCCACGCCCTGCTCGCCGAGTTCGAGCGGCTGACCGGCTGCCCGCTGCTGGTGAACACGTCGTTCAACGTCCGCGGCGAGCCGATCGTCAACACGCCCGAGGAGGCGTACCGCTGCTTCATGCGCACGCAGATGGACGGCCTGGTGATCGAGAACTGCGTGCTGCAGAAGGCCGATCAGCCGGCCGCAGCGGCGCCGGCCGATCCGGCCGCCGAGTTCCCGCCCGACTGAGCTGCTGCGATGACCCAGGCCGCTGCCGCCGTCGGTCCGCGAGAGCTGCGTGCTTTCGGACTGCTGATGGGCGCCATCATCGTCGCCCTGTTCGGCCTGCTGCTGCCGTGGCTGCTGGAGCGGCCGCTGCCGGTCTGGCCGTGGCTGACGGCGGCCGCCTTCGTCCTGCCCGCGCTGCTGTTGCCGGCGGCGCTGCGCCCGCTGCACGCGGCCTGGATGCGCTTCGGCCACGTGATGGGCACGCTCAATGCGTACCTGATCCTCGGTCTGGTATTTTTCGCCGTGTTGACTCCGATGGGCTGGGCGATGCGCCTGCTGCGGATCAACCCGCTGCTCAAGCCGCCTGCGCGGCCGGACAGTTTCCTCTCCAGGAGCCGGCGGCGCCCCCCCGATCACATGGACCGACCGTTCTGATGCTCGACCTGCTGCGCGACCTGTGGGCGTTCATGCGCGAGCGCCGCAAGTTCTGGCTTGCCCCGGTGCTGATCCTGCTGGTGCTGCTCGGTGCGCTGCTGGTGGTCGGTCAGGGCTCGGTCGTGGCGCCGTTCATCTACACCCTGTTCTGAGCGATGCGCTGGCGCGGCTGGCTCGGCGTCGTCGGCGTCAACCTGCTGGTGCTGCTCGGGCTGGCGCTCGGGCTGGAGGCGGCGGCGCGCCTGTTTCTCACCGAAGATGCGCGGCCGTTGTTCGCCGACAGCGAACTGCGTACGCGCGGCCGCCCGTTCGTCGAGCCGCACCCGCAGCGCGGTTTCGCGCTCAGGCCGGGCTTCGAGGACGCCCTTTACCGGGTCGACGGCGAAGGCTTTCGCCAGGGGCTGCCGGCGGCGCCCGGTGCGCCGACCTGGATCGCGCTGGGCGAGTCGACGACCTTCGGCTGGGGCGTGGCCGACGGCGACACCTACCCGGCGCAACTGCAGCAGGCCCTCGCGGCCATGGGCCGGCCGGTGCGCGTGATCAATGCCGGCGTGCCGTCGTACAGCTCCAGCCAGGTGCTGCGCTTTGTCGAGGAGATCCTGGCCGGCGACAAGAAGCCGCAGCGGCTGCTGATCAGCATCATGTGGAACGACATCTGGTACTCGACGGTGCTGAACTGGTATCCGCAGCTGCTGGTCTACCAGCAGCCGCCGCCCTGGCTCGGAACGCTGCTGAACCACTCGGTGCTGCTGCGCCGGATCCTGATGCAGCCGCTGCCGGCGCAGGCGCAGCCGGTCGACCGCGTCAACGCCGATGCGCTGGCCCATTACCGCGACAACCTGCGCGCCATGCTGCGCCTGGCGGCGGCGCACGGCGTGGAGGTGGCGCTGGTCGAGCCGCCCTTCACCCCGGACCGGCTGCCGGAAGAGGGCCTGAACGAGTTCCACGTCCGCTACACGCGGCCGTTCTTCCTGCAGACGGCGGCGCAGTACCGCGCTGCGATGGCCGAGGTCGCCGCCGAGTTCGGCGTTCCCGTCGTCGATCACCGCCTGTCGCTGGCGGCCGGCGGCGCGCCGGGCAGGTACTTCCTCGACCTGCTGCACCCGACGCCGGAAGGCAACCGGCTGATGGCGGAGGACCTCGCCGCGGCCCTGACGCGGCGCTGATCGAGGCGGCGGGCGCGCCGGCCTGCCTTCAGAAGGCGCGCCCGACGGTTGCCACCGCGACGGTGGCCATGCCGAGCAGGAGATTCACCGCCACCAGCCGCCGGATCAGCTCGAGCTGCGCGGCCGCCGCCGGCAGCTGCTGCGCGGCGAGCGCGGCGCGCAGGCGCCGGTACGGCACCAGCCGGATGACGGCGAAGACCAGGCTCATCGCCACGCCGAGGGCGGACATCAGGTGCACGCTCGCGTGCGCCAGCTGCAAGCCCTCGGCGAAGGCGTTCTTGCCGGCCGCCATGGCGCCGGCGGCGGCGCCGATGCCGACGATCATCGCCGCGCCGGTGGCCAGCACCGCCAGCACCGCGACCGTCACCCAGCCGAAGAAGCGGCCGAGGATCTCCGCCAGCAGCGGCAGCCGCTGCGCCGGCGGCAGCTGCGCCACCGCCACCGGCCGCACCGCGACGTGCATCAGGAACATGCCGCCGACCCAGACCACCACGGCCAGCACGTGCAGGAACACCATCAGTGCATACAGCCGCATCGTCCGCCCCACCGTTTCCGCAACGGCGCGGCGGGCGACGCCGCCGCGCTGCGCGAGTGTAGTGGGCGGCCGCGACGGCCGGCCCCGGTCGCCGCGGCCCATGCCGGCGCGACCGGAGCGCTCCAGTAGAGAGCCGCCTCTACGGCATTAGTGCCTCGCCTCGACGGCCGCTACCTAAACTTCGTCCTTGTGGCTGCGCTGCCTCTCGCGCTGCGGCCTTTTCGACAACGGAGCACACATGGTCAGGAAACTCAGGGCTAAGGCCACCGCCAGCAGCGACAGCGCGCTGGCCGCGGCGATCAAGGACTCGGCGCAGCAGATCTGGCTGGCCGGCGTCGGCGCCTTCTCCAAGGCGCAGGTGGAAGGCAACAGGGTCTTCGAGGCGCTGGTGCGCGAAGGCAACTCGATCCAGAAACGCACGATGCGCGTCACCGAAGACAAGGTCAACGAGGTCACCACGCGGATCGGCAAGTTCGCCGGCCGCTTCCAGCACCAGGCCAACGGCACCTGGGACAAGCTCGAAGGCGTGTTCGAGGAGCGCGTCGAGCGCGCGCTGAAGCGTCTGGGCGTGCCGACGCACAAGGAAATCACCGAGCTGACGCACCGCGTCGAGAAGCTGACCGCGAGCGTGAACAAGCTCGGC
>JALORV010000002.1 GCA_025458735.1 Burkholderiaceae bacterium
CGCCGCTAATTCGTCCGCATTACCGATTGATCCGCCGGCCGTGGTCATGCCACGGCCATCCAGTATCGACCTGCGTCGATCGAGGTCACGGATTCAGGTGATGTACACGGGCCGTTCGCCGGCGAAAATCGGTTAGCTCCACTCGGCCATCTGCTGGACTTGACCGGCACAGACCGAATACCTGCTTCAGACTGGGTGCTGACACTCAGATTCCGCGGCCGAGCGACTGCAGCCACCGAAACCTGCAGCTCGGTGTTCGCCGGGTCGATCGGCTGCTTCGCTCAGAAACCTGGCTTTCGTCGTCAGCTTCGTGGATGAGTTGCGCGGCGATCACAGCGCTGGCGTCCAACGACAGCTCCCACCTTCCGCGAACTGGCGCTGCCGACCCAAACCTGCCTTTCGGGCTTCTCCAAAGCCGCCCGACGCTCGGATCGACCGCGTTCGGGCTTCGCCTCCGCGAAGCAGTCTTTCGTGGGGACCTGGGGTCGGCCATAGGCCGTCGTTGCCGGCGCGCTCGGAAATCACGCCTCGCGCGTACCTGCGAGTGGTAGGTTTCTGGCGCCGGATCTGAACCCCTCTTGGGCTCGACCCGGCCACAAGCCGACCTTCCCGACGCAATCGGAAATCTGATCGCAGAGTGCCTGTGAAGAGCAGGTTTCCGGCGAGGAATCTGAACCCCAGGTTGGCTCGACCCGGCCGGTTGCTAACCTTGGCGGGCGCGCCGCGTGCGAATGCCTCAGACTGAGTGCGGCTGTTCGCCCCTGCCCCGGTGGTCGAGCCCCCCCTGCTGACACTCGCCCTGGCGGGTCGGGCGTCAGCGATGTGCAGGGCGCCGATACCGCGCAGCAAGCGACGCAGCGGCCTTCCGATCCATTCGTGTAGTCTCCGTTGCCACTCGCAATCGACCCGAGGATCCCGATGAGCAAGCCCCGCCTGACCTATTTCGACTTCGCCGGTAGCCGCGGCGAGGAATGTCGCATCGCGCTGCACTTGGCCGGCATCGATTTCGACGACGTGCGCGTCAAGAGCGCCGACTGGCCAGCGCTGAAGGAGAGCATGCCGTTCGGGGCGATGCCGGTCCTGCAGATGCCAGGAAGGCCGCCTCTGGCGCATTCCAACGCCATCCTCGTGTTCATCGGCCGCCAGCACGGCCTTCATCCGGTCGACGCCTTCGAGGCTGCGCGGCACGAAGCGATGATGTGCGCCGTCGAGGAACTGCGCCACACGATCACGCCAACGCTGCGCATTTCCGACCCCGAACAGAAGCGTACGGCTCGCGAGGCGTTGGCTGCGAACGAGCTCGCGACCTGGGGCAGCCGGGTCGAGCGCCAACTCGGCGACGGCCCCTTCGTTGGCGGTCAGTCTCTCCAGGTTTCTGACATCAAGCTGTACATGGTGGTCCGCTGGCTGACCTCGGGCACGCTGGATCATGTGCCCGTCACCGTGCTCGATCACTGCCCGAAACTACTGCGCCTTTACCGTGCCGTCGGGGAACATCCAGGCGTGAAGGCTTGGCTGGCGAAGTCGGCGCATTGAGATCGGCCGAGCAGGACGACGGGCGCCGCGCGCGGCTGTAGCGAGCGCCTCGCACCGATGGCCGCATTGCTGCATTGCTGGCGCTCACGCTGACGCAGAGAAGGGCAGCAGAGGGTCGGGTGCACCAGTTGACGACGGACTGCTTCCGGGCAGCCCACCTTCAAGGGCCGCTGTGCGGCGGCGAACTCGTCGGAGCGTCGGTCATGTCACGACCCATCAGCGACAGCCGCTGTCCTGAACTCGTCGCCATGAAGCTGCCGATCACGCTGCGCGTGCTGCAGGCAACGAAGCCCAGGCTGATCACACCAGTGCCTGGGCATCCTCGTCCCTGATCAAGGTCCTGTGTTGGCACCCGCGGATCGTCTTGCGCTCGCAACTCGATGCCCGGCCTTCGCACATCGGCTCAGCGCGGCGGCAAGACGCGCAGGACGATCTGCGCAGGGTACGAAACGACGTCGTTGACCTTGGCCGAGCCTACGACGCCGCCGACCTCTGCACCGCGCAGTGCGCTGCCGATGATCACCAGCAGCGCCAAAGCAGGCCCGGCAACCGGTGCTGTCGCGGCTGCCGCGATGGCACCGGCACCGGCGCCAACGGCCGCGCCGATCGACCGGCCCTTGGACGCACCTTCCGATGGCCTTGGCGTCGATGGCGCCGAGGCCTGCGCTACGGATTCGGCGCCGTCACCCGCTCGGCATGTGATGCGAAGCGGTGTGGCGGCCACGCGGACGGTCACCTCGCCTGGCGCCCGGAACTGCCATGCACCCAGAGAGTTCGCGGCGCTGCACTCCAGCCCACCCGCCCAGCGAAGATCTTCGGCCTCGACGAGAACGTGGACGGTCTGGGTCGCCGCCTGGGAAAGCGCAAGCCGGGCCGCAAGAACACCACGCCGCCCCTCGTCCTCGCCGACCTGCTGCAAGTGGGTGCCAGCCTGCCACAGGCCCCAGCGCGTCTCCTGCCGCACGAAGGCGATCGTTCCGGACGGGACATCAAGCTCCAGCGACGCCACGTTACCGTCGATCGACTGTACGGTGTGCCGGCCCGGCGCCGCGAGCGTAAACAGATACGTACCACCCAGCGTGGTGCCCAGCGGTGCGCCGTCGACTTCGACACGAAGCTTCACGGCCGAGCCGGCAGCCAATGCGTCGCGGAAGACGTAGATCCCAGCTTGGTCTGGCGCCACGCTAAACGCCTTGAGCCGCGCGTCTTCGCTGGATGCGGCCATCGGGACGTTGCTGCACGCGATCAACGCCGCCGACAGCGCAAGGACAAGCAGACTCTGCACAACGCGATGCACCATGAGCATGTCTCGACAGGCGGTGATGACTTGAGTCAATGCTGGAACCATACCGCCCCAAGAGCGTGTTCCGGGGCAGATGCCGCTTCATCTGAACGAGGCCGCTGGCAAGCAGCCAGTCACGGCCGACAGCTCCTGGCCGATCGCCGGTGGTCATGAACGGCCGCTTTGTAGATGCGAACCGAGAAGATGCGCGGCAGATCGTCGGACCGCTTTGGAGAACGCTGGCGGACCGCCTTGGGTCGGCAGTGGCCGACCCAAACCTGCCAGTCGGGCTTGCCCAAAGCCGCCCGACGCTCAGCCCAGTGGTCTCGCGTTTCGCGGCTGCCGGCTGCGAACCAGCCGTTCGTGGGCTCCGGCAGCCAGGAAGAAGCGGCTCTGGTCGTGGAGTCCTGCTGCGTACCGATGACGGCCCGTCGCACCCCTCCAGTGGAGGACTCCGATACCTTTGCAGCGCCCCTCGGTCAGGGGCTGCGTCCCGTCGTCAATACCATCCGGAACCGCACCTGTCCCGAGCGCATCCGTTGGTAGGCCTCTTGCGCGCGCTCCAGCGGCATCGTCTCGACCATGGCGCGCACGTCGGCGAGCACGCTGAAGGCGAGCGTCTTCTCCGACTCGTAGGGCGACCCGGTGATCGCGCCGCGCACGATGCGCTCGCCGCCCACCAGCAGGCCGGGCGAAACGGTCATCGGTTCGCGACCCACACCCACGACCATGAAGCGGCCCTGCGGCACCAGGGCCGGCATCAGTGCGGACGCAGCCGCGCTGTCGGTGACGGTCGACAGGATCACCTCGGCCCCGCCCATGCGCTTGAGCGCGGCGACCGCGTCTTCGGCGCTCGCGTCGACATAGGCGTGCGCGCCCAGTGCGCGAACGTCGGCGGCGATGTCGCTGCCGCGCCCGATCGCCACGACCTTGAACCCCATGCGGCGCCCGTACTGGATCGCCAGGTGCCCGAGACCGCCGACGCCCTGGATCGCCACGAGGTCGCCGGCCTGCGCGCCCGACTTCTTGAGCGCGTTGAAGGTCGCGAGGCCGGCGCACAGCAGCGGTGCGGCGTCCACCGCGCCGAGTTCGTCGGGAATGGCCACCAGGCCGGTATGGCGCGCCAGCATCATCTCGGCATAGCCACCGTCGCGTGCGCTGCCCATCGCCGGCTGGTTGGAGCAGAGGTTGAAGCGGCCACGCCGGCACGACTCGCAGGCGTTGCAGTGACCCCCCAGGCGTCCGACGCCGACGCGCTGGCCCGGCTTCCACCCCGCTGGCGTGCCCGCACCGACGGCCACGATCCGGCCCACCACTTCATGGCCGGGGACGCGGGGAAACGTCACCGAGGCATCCAGGCCCTCGATCGTGCCCGCGTCGGCGCCGCAGATGCCGCAGGCTTCGATGGCGATCAGCACCTCGCCTGAGGCGGGTTGCGGAATCTCGCGCTCGACCCGTTCCAGCAGGCCGGGCCGGGTGACCTGCATCGCGCGGTACGTCGTGGTCATCGGGAGGTCTCCTGAGCGGGTGCGCCCATCGCCGCCGCGACGCCGCGCTCGGCCGCGTCGATGGCACCGGCCACGTAGCCTGGAAAGCGGGGCGACCATTCACTGGCGACGCCGAAGAGCCGGTGGCGCCAGGGGCCGGCGCGGGGCGTGGAGGCGGGCACCACCGCATGTTCGTGCGCCGTACGCTGGTCGGCTGCGGTGGCGGTGTGCGGATCGGCGGCCCAGTCCTTCAGCCACTCGGCCTTCGGCGCGCCGGCCCGGGCACCGAACAGGCGCACCAACTGGGCGCGGCAATGGGCGCGTAGCGTGGCCTGCGGGACACGCGCGCGCACCTCGGCAGGCACGCCGACGAAGCCGAACAAGGCGGCATGGCCCCCCGGCGACGAGGCGTCGTGGATCTCGACCATCGGCCCCACGTCGCTGCGTGCCGCGCCGCAGAGGCCTTCCGCGCGCCAGAAGGGTTCGTCGTAGACGGCCAGGTACTTCGCGTGCGGAGCCATCCAGGTGGCCGTGTCGGCCCATGGGCGCCCCAGCTCATCCGCCAGCACGGGGTCGAAGGCGATCGTAGCTGCCGCTAGGCGCGGCGGCAGCGCCAGCAGCACCTGCGAGGCACGCAAGGTCACCGGGCGGTCCTGGACGTCGGCAACATTGATGTCGATGCCGGCGCTGCCGCAGGTCAGGCGCGTCACGCGGTGGCTCGTCAGGATGCGGGTAGAGGCGAGGCGCCGCGCCATCGCATCCACGAGCGCGCCCATGCCGCCCGCGAGCCGCATCGACGCCGGTTCGGAGCGCCAACCCGGAGTGCGCGCTGGCGCGGCGCCGCGACGTTCGATCAGCAGGTTGCCGGTGTCCGGCTGCTCGAAGGTGTCGAGACCGAGTTCGGTCACCAGGCGGCCGAGCTCGGGTTGCATGTCGGGCCAGATCCAGGTGGCACCGAGGTCGAAACGGCCGTGAACCGTCGCATTGGGGTCGGTCGGCACGGACAGCAGCCGGCCGCCGAGCTCGCCGCGCGACTCGATCAGTAAGGCGTCGGTGAGGCCTCGACGTTCCAGCAACCCGGCGGAGTGCAGACCCGACAGCCCGCCGCCGACGATCGCGACGCTGGCGATGGCCGTCACGTGGCCGATCCGATCGCTATGGCAGCGCCGAGATGCCCGGTCTCGCGATGCAGGATCGCGCCGCGCGAGCCATCGAAGCCCGTGTCGAGGCGCGCCTCGTCGCCTTTGCCCGGCCGCATCTGGCGCAGCTTGACGCACAACAGCGTTCCTTCTTCGCAGCCACCGTGGACATGGTGGAACACGCGCGGTCCGGCCGCATCGGGCACGAGGCTCGTCGCGCTGGCCGACTCGCCACGCGCCCGATCGTGCATCACGCGCTCGCCCCCGCTGGTGCCGACGCGGTCCGGCTGCAACGATCGGGTGTAACGACGGCGCGTTGCGTGAAATCGGCGTCGCGCCCCAACATGCCCGGGATCATGCCTGTTCGTGGAATCGGCCTCGAGGCGCGCGGCTTTGACGTCATGACACGCGCCTCGACGCCGTCGCTCGGCGCTCAGTGCTTCCGGGGGGCGTCAGAACGTGGCCTGTTCCATGGCCTGCTGCCAGATCGCCCCTGGCGTCGTCATCCAGACGCGGCCAGCGTCGCGTGCCGCGGCGACCTGTTCGAGTGCGCGCCGCAGGTGGCGCAGCCGATAGGGCTGGCCGACGATGTAGGGGTGTAGCGCGATGCCCATCACCAGCGCCGGGGCTTGCGCCGCGCGGGTCTGATCTAGCATCTCGTCGAGCTGGTCGACGATCATCTGCGCGAAGTCCTTTGCGTCCATCTGGCGCGCGACAATCATCGGGATGTCGTTGAGCTCCTGCGGGTACGGCACCGACCACAGCGGTCGTCCGCTGCGCGTGCGCATCGGATGCGGCTGGTCGTCGTGGCACCAGTTCAGCGTGTAGCCGTAACCCGTTTCCGCCAGCAGGTCGGGCGTCGTGCGGCTCTCGGAGATCCAGGGCGACAGCCAGCCCGCCGTCGTCTTTCCGCTTTCGTGCGCGACGCGCTCGCGACAGGCGGCCAGCAACTCGCGCTCGCCCGCCTCGTCGAGAACGCCCTGGCGCTCGGCGTTGCTGTGGCCGTGGCCGACGAGTTCGTCGCCGCGCGCGACGCAGGCCTGCACCAGTTCGGGGCAGTGGTCGTACAGCGAGGTGTTGATCAGCGCCGCGGCCGGCAACCCGAGGCGGTCGAAGAGTTCGAGGCAGCGCCACGCGCCGACGCGGTTGCCGTACTCGCGCCAGCTATAGTTCAGCACATCGGGCTGCGGGCTGGCCGGGCCGATGCCCGCACCCAGCCCCTCGGCGAAGGCGAAGTGCTCGATGTTGAAGCCGAGGTAGACGGCGAGCCCCGCACCGCCGGGCCAGCGGTAGACCGGCCGGCGAGTGATCGGTCGATAGTCGAAGCGGCCGTGGTCGGGCAGCGGGCCGGCGTACTGCTGCACCATCGACTGCCGCGCCATCCTCAGGGCCGGGCCAGCCCAGCCCGGATCAGCAGCCACTCGGCGCTGTCGTTCCAGACGTCCATCTGCACGATCAGGCCATCCTTCACGACGTAACGGTCGACGTAGCGGTTGCCCTCGAAGGGCGTGCCGTCGGGCCACTCGCCGTACAGCGTGCCCAGGCTGTAGACGACGTCGCCTTCTTCGGCACTCGCGTCCGGTGTGCGCGCCACGGTATCGGTGCGCTCGATGCGCTTCTTCACCCACTTGTAGCGCGCCTTGTTGAACGCGGTCGTGTCGGCCGGGTCGTTCATCGGCCGGTTGCCGGTGAAGCGAATGCGCAAGCCGGGCGCGGTGTAGCGGCGCGCGGCGTCGGGGTCGGGGATCATCACGAGGCGCAGGAACTCGTCGACGATCTCGCCCGCCGTCTGCGGCGTGGGGTTCGGGGCGGTGCTCATGGCCAAGATGGTACGCGGCGCAGCGGGGGCGGCGCCGCCCGATCAGCCGATGACCTCGACGTTGGCCGCGCGCGCCACCGTGCGCCACTCGTCCATCTGGTCGCGGATCAGGCGCACGAAGTCCTCGCCGAGCAGCGTGGGGTTGCGCGGCAGCGTCTGGAGTTCCTCCAGCCGGGCGGCGACGTCGGCCTTGACAAGCACCTCGGGGATCAGCGCGGTCAGCCGCTGCGCGATCGGCGCCGGCAGGCCCTTCGGCGCCGACAGCCCCAGCCACTGCGAGCCCGTCAGCTTCGGGTAGCCCTGCTCGGCGAAGGTCGGAATGTTCGGCAGCGCGGCCAGACGCTTCGGGGTCGAGACGGCGAGCGCGCGCAGGGTGCCGGCCTTGAGCGTCGCGACGTTGGTCGTGATCGGGTCGAACACGCTTTCGATCTGGCCGCCGTTCAAGTCCTGCATCGCCGGCGCGCTGCCCTGGTAGGGCACATGGTCGAGGTTCGGCGCCTTGCCCTCGATCTTCAGCAGTTCGCCGAACAGGTGGTTGGCCGAGCCGATGCCCGAGGTGCCGTAGCGCACCGGGCGGGTTCGCGCCGCGACGACGTACTGCTCGAGCGTCTTGAAGGGCGAGTCGGCCTTGACGACCAGCACCATCGGTGCCTCGCACAGCAGCCCCATGTGCGTGAAGTCGCCCACCGGGTCGAACGGCAGCGTGCGCCGCGTCACCGCGGCGTAGATGTGCACCGCAGCGTGGCTGACGAGCAGCGTGTAGCCGTCGGCAGGCTGCTTGGAGACCCAGTCGGTACCGATGAGACCACCAGCGCCCGGCCGGTTCTCGACGACGACGTTCTGGCCCAGGGCCTGACTGAGGTGAGGTGCGATCAGCCGCGAGACCACGTCCACCAAGCCGCCGGGCGGGAACTGGGCGACGAGCTTGATCGGCCCGCGGCTGGGCCACGCGCCGCCCTGGGCGCTGACGATGGCGGGTGCGGCAACGAGGGACGATGCGGCAGCGGCAAGGAGATGGCGGCGCTTCATGCAAGTCTCCGGTTTGCCACCGCTGACGCAGCGATGGCAGAGGCTGGTGAAAAGTGGATGGATACAGACAGACGACCGGAGGCGGGATTGCAATGCCCGTGCCAGTCCGCGGGGCCGCGGGCGGCACTGCCGTGGTGCACGCGCTCGAAGCGACGACCCTCCGTCCGCCCGCGCAGCGACTGCCGCCGGTGGTCGGCCGGGGCGGTGGTGCCCTCCGTGCTATCGCGGGGTGATCGCGAGGCCGCCGTCGGCCACGAGCACCTGCCCGGTGATGTAGCGGGCCGACTCCGATGCGAGGAACAGGATCACGTCGGCGATGTCCTCGGGTTCACCGATGCGCCCCAATGGCACGCGGGCGGCGGCCTCTTCGGCGCCGGCCTGTCCCAGGGAGTGTTCTTCGGACAACAGTTGCGCGGTTCTGACGTAGCCGGGCGACACCGCGTTCACGCGCACGCCGTCCGGTGCGACCTCGGCGGCCAGCCCTCGCACCAGCCCGATGACGCCGGACTTGGCCGCCGAGTAGTGCACGTGTTCGCTCCAGCCCCAGGCCACGCCCATCAGCGAGGTCAGGCACACGACCGCACCGCTGCGGCGGGCGCGCATGGCCGGAAGGGCGGCGCGGGCGGCGCGGAACATGCCCGTGAGGTCGATGTCGACCGTGTGGTGCCAGCGCTCGTCGTCGAGCCGGTCGAGCGGCACCTTGTGCGCGATGCCCGCATTCAGGACGAGGGCGTCGATCGCGCCGCGTTCGGCGATCACTGCGGCGATCACCTCGTCGACGCGTTCGGTCGATCGCACGTCCATCGCGGCGAACGAGGCGCTGCCGCCCGCCGAGCGGATCGAGAACACGGCGTCGAGCCCCTCGGATTCGAGGATGTCCGTGACGACGACGTGGTAACCGGCCCGCGCAAAGGCAAGTGCGGTCGCTCGTCCGATCCCGATGCCTCCGCCGGTCACGAGCATGGTTCGGTGTTGAGTCATGGCGCTCGATGCCTCCTCGCGTTGCAGCAACCGGGTGAACCCTCGGCAAGTTCCGAGCCAGGTGACCTCTTGGACCGGGAGGTCGCCGAAGGGCGCTGGGCTCTCGTCGCCAGGCGGGCGCCGGCCGATCGGGTTCGTCGGCGCCGTGACCGCTGTCAGCAGGACCTGTCATGAATCGCTGCCCGGACCGATGGTCTGCACCGCCGCGGAACCCGCAGGTCAGCGGCCATCGCGTGCATCCCGACCGCGTTTTACGACGACGGCGCGCAAGTCGATGCTGCGCCGCTCGCCAACTGAACGCCCGACCCTGCAGGCCATGGTGTCGATGACCCATACTTCCAGGCCATCGCCTCCGATCCGCCTTGGCCCATGACCACCGTTCTCATCACCGGCGCCAGCGGCTTCCTCGGTGGCCACGTGCTGCGCGACTTGCGCGCCTGCGGCTGCTCCGTGCGCGCGCTGTCTCGCCGCCCGGAAACCGACGCCGCGATCACCGCAATGGGCGCCGAGGCGCTGCGCGGAGATCTCGACGACGACGTCGCTCTGCGGCGAGCGGTCGATGGCTGCGACGCCGTGTTCCACCTTGCCGGCGACACCCGGCTGTGGGCGCCGCACGCCGCACGCGTGGCCGAAACCAACCTGGGGGGCACCGAGAGGCTGCTGCGGGCGGCCGAGTCAGCGGGTGTCGGGGCCTTCGTCCACACCTCGTCGACCTCGGCTTGGTCGCATCGCGTAGAGGCCGTAATCGACGAGACGGTGCCGCAGGCCGGAGCCACGAGCTGGGTCGCCTACGAGCGCAGCAAGTGGGCTGGCGAGCAGGCCGTGCGGAGCAGCAAGCTGCCTTGGGTCGTGCTCAATCCCTCGCACATCCTCGGGCCGGGCGACCGCCACAACTGGGCGCGACTGATCATGATGATCGACCGCGGCACGCTGCCCGGTGTGCCACCGGGAGCGGGCAGCTTCGCCGACGTGCGCGAGGTCGCGCGTGCTCACGTGCAAGCGTGGCAGCGCGGCCGCTTCGGACAGGGGTATCTGCTTGGCGGCGAGCACGCGAGCTTCGTCGACTTCGCACGCCGCGTGGGCCAGCGCCTGGGTCGCAGGACGCCGGCACGCCCGCTGCCGCGCTGGATGCTGATGGGCATCGCGCACGCGAGCGATGCCTGGGGCCGGCTGCGACGGCGCGAGCCTGACGTCACGCCCGAGAGCGCAGCGCTGACCAGCCACCGGCTGCAGGTCGACTCGGGTCGGGCTTTGCGCGAGCTTGGCTACCGCATCACACCGCTCGACGCACTGCTCGACGACACGATCGCGTGGCTGCGCGGGGAGGGCATGGTCGCACGCTGAGGCCGGTTTGGGTCGGCTGCACCCGTTGACGACGGGCGCTTTACCGGCGCCCCGCCTGCAACGACTGGTCTACCGAGGTGAACCCGGCAAGGCGTCGGTCATATCCCGACCCGTAGGAGATCTACGCCTTCACGAACACGCTGCCCCAAAGCTGTCGGTTGGAGATGTGAGGCAAGCGCCACTGCTCGATGGTGGACTCGTCGGCTGCGTCGCTGCGGAATCGTCGCTGCGGATGGGTCGCAGAAGAAGTGTGTTACGAGAAGTGCGCCTCGAGTCCCCCGCTCGGGAGCCCGCATCACCGCACCGGCTGGCTGACACACGCCCGGGTTCGAATGACACTGCATGGTCGGGTGCTGAGCCCGGCTCCGCGCTGGCCGCTGCCGGTCGAACCGGGTGGACGAACGTCGGGGGCTGCCCGTTGCTGCCGCCCAGCACTTGCGGGGCGGCCGACCGTTTCGCCCTGAACGCCGACGTCCGCCGGACTCGAGATGCCGACGACTGCCAAGTCGAAAACGGGCACCTGAAGAGGATCCCGCAGCGGACAGCACACATCCGCGCACAGAACTCCCGACGCTTGCCGCTGAACGCCAGCCGCGCGTCGTGCCCACACCGACTCAGTCTCGCGCTCGCACGGCCAACGGTGACTCGGACTCGCAATAGACCTTGCCTTCACCCAGTGGCAAGTGGCTCTTGACACCACGGGGCGGGCGTGCCGGGATGATGGGTCCCGTGCGCCCGGCGTCGAGGTCGTCCAGGCGCTCGCGGGTCGAAGCCAGCGTGTCGGCGTCCCCAGCAAGTCCGAACCACACCAGCGCTTCCTCTAGCGCCATGCGCGCCTGTCCGGCCTCGCCGCGCACTGCTCATTCTAGTGAGCGTTCAAGATGAGATTATCTATCCAAGGCCAAGCGGTGAGGCTTCGAAGCGCCTTGCGATCAGCCGCAAGCCTGGGTAGACCAGCTTCAAGTTGCGCGCGCACGCTGGCCATGTCGGCGTACACACGGTTGGGACACTCCTTCTCGCGCAACTCATCCCAGACGTGTTCTTGAGGGTTGAGTTAGGGCGCGTACGGCGGCAGACGCAGCAACCTCATGTTCTTGGGCACCACCAAGTCCTTTGCCACGTGCGAACTCGCACCGTCCACCACCATGATGATGAACTCCCGCCGATGGGCGGCGCTGACCTGAGCCAGGAACTCCGTCATCCTGACTGTATTCATCTCGCCAGCGATCATCCAGTCCAGTTGCCCCTGCATCGGACTGACTGCGCCGTAGACATACAGGAACTCGCGTTCGTAGCCGTTGCACACCATCGGTCGCATAGGCTTCTCCGCCGAGCATCGGCGAATGCGCACCATGCGACCGAATCGGGCCTCGTCTTGGAACATCAGGCGGACTCGTCGGCCACGGACCTCTGTTGGATCGAGGAGGGCATCCAGCACATCGGGAAGTTTTTTTTCCATTGCTCCTGCGTCAGCGGGTCGCTCTTGGGGTGCCGCGTGTCGGGCGCCACCTTGCGCCAACCGTGACGTGCCAGCAGTCGATAGACGACTGAATGCGTGACGGGGCGCCCCAGTCGTTGGGCCAAGGCCGCCCGTAGTGGCGCGACGATCAGCATGCCGCCATCCGCCGCGGACTCCGCCCAGGGCGCGAGGAACTCGCGCTCTTCCTCGACGCTCATCGCCGCTCGCCGGCGACCACCCCAAGACGGATCGAGTTGCGCCGGATGCGTCAAGCGCCTTCGGACCTTGGCCTGGCATCGGCCCACCGTCGCACGACCGATGCCCAGAGCAGCGGCCGTCTGCTCCAGCGTTGCCCCGAGCAAGGCCGGCAGGAGCACCGCCTGAGCGCATCGCAAGTCCTCGACCGACTGCGCCTGCGCAGCCAACCGCTTGGCATGTTCGACAAGCTTCGGATCCGACGAACGCGGTCGTGCCATGACAGGCTCCAGTCTTGAGCAACAGCTCACAGCATGCCACAGATCGGCTCATCTTGAACGCTCATTGGAATCAGCAGCTCGGTCAGCTCGGCCTCGACGACTTCTTGCGGCGACTCGCGCAGCAGACGCTTGAACTCATCGCGGTCGTGACCCAGCAGGGCTTGAACGGCAACGACGGAAGGCTTACCGTTGCCGGTGGCCGTCATGGCGGTTCGGCCCCCCGCCGGGTGGGTCGGCTTCGGCGATCAACCTCTCGCCATGACCGCCATCCGTTCGCAAGCACTTCTGCACGGAAGTTGGCACACGACCACCCGACGACCGAAATCGACGACAAGAAGGACAACGATGGCATCGACGAACACCGGCGGCGGCGTGGCCCTGATCACCGGCGGCGCCAGTGGCATTGGCCTGGCAGTGGCCAGCCGCCTGCAACGTCGCGGGTGGCGGCTCGCGCTGTTGGACCTCACCGAGCCTGCGCTGCGCGCCGCCACGGCAAGGCTGACGGGTGGCGAGGTGCTGACCGAAGCCGGCGATGTCACGCGGCCCGAGGACTGTGCGCGGGCAGTCGCGGCGACGTTGGCACGCTTCGGCGCCATCGACCTGGTCTGGGCCAACGCCGGCGTCGGCGCGGGCGGCCCGCTGCGGCACATGGAGGCGGGCGAATGGCGCCGCGTCGTCGAGGTCAATGTGTTCGGGGTGCTGCACATCGTGCAGGCCGCGCTGCCGACCGTTATCGCGCGCCGCGGGCAGATCGCGGTGAGCGCGTCGGCGGCGAGCTTCGCGCACGCACCAGCCATGAGTGCCTATGCCGCGTCGAAGGCCGCGGCCGAGGCGATGTGCAACAGCTGGCGCGTCGAGCTCGCGCACCATGGCGTGGCGGTCACCTGCATCCATCCGCTTTGGGTCACCACCCCGATGGTCGATAACGCGCGCACGAGCCGGACCTTCGCCCGCCTGCACCGGGCGATGCGCGGACCGCTTGGCCGCGAGACGCCGCTCGATGAAGCAGCAGCGCTGATCGCCGACGGGCTGTTGAAACGCAGACGGCGTGTGTTCGTGCCTGGCTGGCTGCGCTGGCTGTTCGCGCTGCGCAGCGCGTTACATACACAGCCGCTGGAACGCGATCAGGTCGCTGCCGCGCCGGAACTGGAGGCGCTCTACCTCGAAGACCTTAAGGACGGGCGCATGCCGGGTGCCGTGCCGCCGGCGCGGTGACGCAGCCTAAGGCGGCACTACCGCCAACTGCTTAGCGCCTCACGCCGGATGAGATGCGTGCCGAAGCCAATGATGATCACCCCAACGGCCAGCGTGCAGCCGTCCGGCACTGCACGCCAATCCGGCCGGTTCTGCCCCGCCGCCCGGGACGACGCCGCGCACTCGAACAGCGCGGCCGTCTTCGCCCAAGCCACGGCCAAGTAGGCGCACGCGCAGTGGCGTGTGATGGCCGACCAGCTGCGCGAGCACTTCCGGGCGGCAGGAGTCGTCCGGAACGCGCGAGCGCACCGTCGCGGCCGCAAGGTAGAGACGATTCCGACGGCGGCAGCGCGCGTTGCGCACGCCGCGCATCCTTGTGTGAGCCGCGCGAGGTCGACGGAACCGACGGCTTTCAGGTGGACTCGCCGTGGCGGCAGCCGTTCGTGACTGGCTGGTTGTGTTAAGGGTCGTGGGACACCTGCCCGGAACGTGCGGCTGAGCGGCGCAGGACCACGACCTGAGGGCAGGTGTCGCACAAGCCTTAACAGAGGGCGACGAAATGGGGCTTGGTTCCCTCGCCGTAAACCTGCCGTTCGTAGGCGCTCTGTCGCAAGAGTTTCGAGCGCTTGGGGAACGACGGCTTGTGGCCGGGACCGGGCCACTGAGAGGGCTGCCGGAAGCTGACCTTGACCGGCAGGACCATCGCGTCGGAAGTCAGTCTCCTGGAACCGGAGCCTACTCACGCTCACGGCCAAGCCGTCGCTGGCCATCGGCGGCTTCCTGGTAGTCCATCTGACCATGCCCGGCCATCGGGAAGTGTCCGAGGTGACAGCTCGCAGGCCGGCCAAGCACGGACCCGGGCGGCGGGCGAGCACGTGGGCGGCCGCCGAGCACGCGCCGGCGCAGCGCCAGACCGTCCGGAGTGCCTGCACGCGGGCGAGACGGTGTCCGCGCGCTGGCCAGACGACTACGTAGTGTCCAGCGCGACGATCTCGGGCATCCGGCACGGTGGTAGCGCAGGGCTTCGACGAGCCGGTGGGTGACCTTAGTGTGGTGTTGCGGATCGGCGTATCCAAAGCCCGTGCTAAACACGATCGCCCCAGCCTTTGTCACGGCAACGGACGGCACAGGGATCTTCTGCTTGTCCATCAGCGTCTCGACCAGCGCGTGGGACGTGGCGACCATGACGCCAAGGAACTCGGCCCAGCCCTCGCTGCGAAACGCCGACGGGGGTTCGCCCGATATGCTCGATGAAGCTAGAGCCGCGCCGCATCAGTATCAGGGTCGCGAAGTCTCAGCAAGATCTTGCCGACCATGGTCCTTGCCGGGCCGAACTTCGTGCTTCGGAGTCAGGCGACGAGCCCGCCCGGCGGCTCCAGGTCGAGCCGTGTCTTGTCGTCGACCTTGCGCGCGATGTTGTCCAGCGAAAAATGGACGCGCCCCTCCTTGTAGATCCAGATTGCATCGAGCGTGGCGGCCTTGAACGCCGACACCGCCGCGGCGTCGGCGTCCGGTGGCGGCTCGTTCGTTTTCCACGATTCGATCTTCACCGGCTCGCCCAGGAGCGCGGTGACAGCGGCCTTGTCCCTGTCGAGGATCTGGGACTGCTTGGTGGTGAGGGGTTCAGCCATGGCGCGCTCCTCGACTAGAAGGGCTTCCAGATTCCGTTGCCGTCGTCATTCGCGTCGACCTTTGTCGTTCCGTCCTTGTTGATTTGCACCCGGCCCTTGTCACATTCCCACCAGGCGCCCGAGAACCAGCTGCCGCCCGAACGACAGCCCGAAGGCGTGCCGATCACGGTCACCCCGGTTGCCGCCTGCAGGGCCTTGATGAAGTCGTTGTTGTTGCCGGCCGATGCGCACGCCGCCACGGAAATGAACGCATTCGGCGACAACGCATTTTTGATAATCGCACCGAATTTCGCAGCGTGCGCCTGAGTCGAGACGAAGTCCTGTGCTTCGCCGCTTTCGACGTGGCCATCGCCGTCCGTGTCGTCGCCCATGCGGAAGCCACCGCTTCCGCTCCAACCGCCATGTGCTTCGATATGGAGGCCGGAGATGAGGTTGCACGTGCCTACGTAGTTGCGGATCGCTTCGATCAGGTCGCTGATCGTGTGTACCAGGATCCAGGCATTGGCGTTCGTGTAGCCGCCATAGTCGCGCAGGTCGATTTCCGTTTCGGCATCGTGCACGCACAACAGCGTGCCCAGGTTCTTCGTACCTGCTGGGCAGGCGGCAGCATTGCGCGGCACGATCGGTGCGAGACCTTCCCATGCCTGCGCCGCGGAGCTGCCGATCTTACTCGGCAGTTTGGTTCCGGCTTTCGACAGCGAGTCCGACGTGAAGCTCGCGAGTTGGAATTCGGGGCCGACGGGCGGTCCGCCCACCTTGACCGTCTCGTTGCCGAACTGCGTCTGCCGTGTCACTTCGATCGGTTGCCCGCTCACGCCGGCCCGGCCGAGCGCGTTGCTCAACGGCTCCTCGGTGGTCAACGGTCCCGGCGGTGCCGTCATGTTCTGCGAGTCCAGCACCTTCGCCGACTGACGCTGCGCCTCGGCGGCATCGATCAGGTTACTCGACTTCGCCTTCTCGATGTTGCTGAGTTTTTCCTTTGCATCGGCCGTTCCCTGCTTCGACTTCTGGAAGTCCACCGCCATCTGTCCGAAACCCTGCGCGAGCGACGCGGCTTGCGTCAGCGCGCCCATGGCATTGGCCTGCGTGCCTGCTAGCCCGGCCATGTCGCGGAACGCGCCGCTGCTCGTAACCGCCTGCAGGATGCCTGCGAGGCCGGTCGGGTCGGGTGGCGCCGGCGCGTTCTGCAGATTGATGAGTGTCTCCGGCATGGCCGACGGCGCGAGTCCTTCGGGCGCTGCGCGTCGCGAGCCGAGCAGGCCGACAAGAGACTCGAGCTCCGGATCCTTGTCGGACAGCACCCAGTCGGTGCTGCCCTTATGCTCTTCGCAGGCGTTGCAGCTGTCCATCAGCGCCTGTGCATAGAGACCCTCTGTCGGCACGCTGACGCGCAGCGGCAGTGGCCGGAAGTTGGCGTCGAAATAGTAGTCGTAGAGCTTCTCAGGACTCTCGTGTCCGTCGATGCCGAGGTAAACACCGGATGCGACGCGGAACACGAGCGAATTGCCGACGATGCACATCGGCTCGCGCTCGACCACCGAGGCGAGGCTGCGTCCGGTGTCTTCAACCCACTTGCCGTTCTCGAAGCGCCGTCCGTACGGTGCCGTGAATCCGTCGAGCAGCATGAAGAGCTCGTCGCGATCCATCAGCCACCAGATTACCTTGTGGTAATAGACCAGGTTTGCGTTCAGGTGGACGATCAACTGGTCCACCGCATCTTCGATGACGCGACGCAGGTCCTGCTGTTCCCACGCCGTGAGATCGAAATGCGTCGCCGCGCCACTCGGGTCGGCAGATCCCGAATCCGGATGAATCAGGTCGTTCGTGGTGCGGACCGACTCGCTAGTCGCATCGAAATGGTCGGTGAAATACCGGAACGTCGCGTGGGTCACGTTGGCGACGGAGCCCACCGGCAAGCTGTCGTTCGTCCAGAACTTTAGGTCGTTCAATGCCGCGCGATTCAGCGTCTTGTTGACGGGCATGCTGAAGTCGACACGCACGGTGCTGCCGAAGCGGTAGGTCGTGGCGAGGGTGAAGTCGACGTTCGTCAATTCCTGCCCACCGGCGGACACATGCAGGCGATTGGCGAAGCGCGCCGCCATGCCGGGCGCGATTTCCCTCTGGAAGTACGCCTCGCGATCGCGATCGGTCCTCTCGAGCTGCTGCAGGATCTGGCTGAGCGACGAGCCGAGCAGCGGCCCCCACGGCGCCCACATCTGTCGATACGCCTCGATCGCTTCTTCGGTCGCCCGATCGCGCGGGCGCTCGACTGAAATTTTGATGTAGACGGAACCTGCGATGTAGTTGATCGGATGGCTGCTGCGCGGCCCTGCCGGCACGTCCGAATCCACCCACGCATTCGCAACTTCGTCGAGGCGATCCAGCGCCCAGCGCAATTCGCGCGCGAGCATGCCGCGACGCAGCTTGTCCCGCCATTTCAGCGCCTTCCCGACACTGAATGGCGTCACCGAAAACGGCACGAACAGGCATTCGCGAACACCCGCGAATCCGGTATCCACGCGATAGTGGCGCAGGATCTCGTGGTAGATGACCGTGAGCGCGTGGCAGTAGTTGACGTTGCGTACCGTCTCCGAGACGCCTTCGACGTCCTCTTCCTGCGAGATCTCCGTGACCACCGTGCTTTCGAGCCGCCGCAGCGAATCCCCGAACTGGCGAATGGCATCGCGCAGTGATTGCTGCTCGGAAGCGGAGACACGCCTGCCACCCGATTGCCAGCTTTCGGACGAAGCACGTCCGTGTGCGGCGCCTCCACCAACCACGACCGGACCGAGCGCGAACCCGATCCCTCCTGCAACGCCGGTCGTCTGCGACTCGGAGCCGCCGTTGCTCCACTCCGACAAGCTTGATTGCACGGCATCGGAGTAGTCGCGGCTGCTCAGCGTGCTCTGGTCGACTTGGTCGCGCTGCGCTGTTCGCTCTCGCCGGGACGCCGTCTCACGCCTGCGCCACGAAACCTTGGAAATGCGCCGCGTCTGCCGCGGAGCTAGCGTGAGCGTGTGCGCAATCTTGCCGAGCGAGTAGCCGTTCGCGCGCCACTGCACGCGATACTCGAGCACATGGCCGCCGGCGACGGACCCGGCCTGGTAGATCGCGGGATCGCCTTCCCACTCGATTGGATTGCGCGGCGTGACGGCCGCGCGCTGGTGCGTGCGGCTGAGCAGCCAGTTTTTCCAGTACGCGCTGCCCGGTCGCAGCAACGCTTCGCGAATCGATCGCCCTTCGACCGCAGCCTGCGCGCTCACCTCGGTGCTTGCCGAAATCCGCGCAGTGCGCGACAGGCGCGACGCGATGTTCGCGCTCACGCGGTTCACCGCAAACCCCGGAGTGTTGGCCTCGCTCACGAAGCTCGCCGCCAGGACACTAGGGCGCAACGGTGGCGCCAGATCGAGCACGATCGGCGGCGAGATCTTCAGCGATCCCTCGGCGCCGATCTCCGGCTGGTCGACACGCAGCACGGTGAAGAACGGCCGCTCGCCCAACACGCGGTTCGGGTTCGTGAAGGGCGCGCAGGTCGTTCCCGGGTCGTCCCCGAACTCCAGCGGATTCTGCAGCGCCTGGTTCTCGTCGAAGTCCATCGGCGGAGCGCTGCCGCACTTGACGCAGTCGGTGCCGCCCGACGCCGACTCGCTGCCGACACCGGCTGCACCTCCCGCACCGTCCTCGCCTTCTCGAGCTGGCGGCGGCAGGATGATGACGGCCTGTCGCGCAACCGCGCTTGCAGTGTCGACCTGGTAGCCGGCGCAGGAATCCGGACCGAGCAGAAGCCAGAACCAGCCGATCTCGTCGCCAACGATTTCGTACGAGAACTGGAACGTTCCGTCGCTGCGCAACGCGCAGTCGCGCAGCCCGACCGCGTTGGCGGTCGCCGGGTCGGCGTTCGAGCTGTCGAGCGCGGTGACTTCGAACTCCCTGACGTCACCATCTCCACCGAGTCCGAGCAACTGGCGTACCGCGGCAGTCTGGGGGTTCTTGCCGCCGCCGGGCAGGTTCGCTGGGCGAATCGGCGCGACGTAGAGGCGAAAGCGAGCGAAGTCGGGCAGCTCGTCCTCGAAGCGCGTGAAGCGACCAGAACGCTCGAGCAGTGGCGTCTTCGCGGGTAGCGCGGGCTTGCCCAACGACCGATAGCTCTCGACCGGCAGCTCGAAAACGAAGCGATCTGTTGTCGAGTCTGCGGGGAGCTTCGCTTCCGTTCGTGCGAGCTCGGCGCCCTGCGCAGTCTCGATCAAAATAGTCGCGATGGAACTCGCGACGCCGTCGGCTATGGAGAGACTCGCAGTGCCATCCGTTGCCAGTTCCGCGGTGATAGCGGTCGGCACATTGAGGGGCGTAGTCCTCTTGCTGGTACCGTCCTCATCGGGATTCGACACTTCACGCGAATAGGCAACGCGTGCGTACAGTCGTTGTGTCGCTTGCGTCGCGTCCGTCAACGGCGACTTTGGACGAATCTCGACCTGCAGGTTGGCGGGCATCGAGTGGCTCCCCGGCGTTGTCGACTGCCCTTGCGAGAGGGCGCATGTGGGATGGTTCCCATAGCGCCTTTCGCAACGCAGTTGACACGCACCGTAAGGAGGTAACTACGAGATGTCAATCCCAAGGATTGATTACGGGGCGCTTGCCGCACCCTCGACTGACAGGGGACCGATCGGCCGCTTCGGGACGACGAGTTCAGGGCGACGAATGTCTCTTCAGGGTCGTAAGGCCCCCTTCGCCGCCGGCGGGGGCAGTCGTTAGCCTGACGACCAGCGCCAGGTGGCGCCCGTGGTGTCGCCGTACGTCAGCAGTCCATCGCATACCGACCCTTCATGGGACGAGCGAGCCTGCACCGCTATGACCGGTATGCGGCCGAGACCGTGAGTTCAGGGCGCCGCCTCGACGGACAGCTCACGCTGCCTATGTCGAGATCGCAACTATGTGCAGACAGGTCAAGAACCGATCGACTCGCTCCAGGAGGGAGACCAGCGCGACATCGAGACCTCTGCTCAACATAGTTTCCACCCCTCGCGACGGGCGCGCGTAATTGCGGTCATGGCCGCGATGCACCTACTGATCCGAGGCGCGGCCGCGGCCGCCTCGTGGACAAGACGTACGAGCGAAGCTGATGCAGCGTGTACCGTCTCCATGTCCAACGCGCGACGCGCGCGATTGGCGCCAAACTATGCGTAGTACTCGACCTGGGTCAACGAGGGATTCGGCCACCGAACTACGCATA
>JALORV010000419.1 GCA_025458735.1 Burkholderiaceae bacterium
CGGACAGCGGGTGGCGAGCCTGCTGGTCGATGCCAGCGGCGGCATGGCGCCACAGGAGCCGCTAGCTGTCGTGGCAAAGCTCAGCGGCCACACCAGTCCGGGCGGCCCCGATGCCTCGCTCGCCGGCGCGCAGCTGATCGCGCGCGGCACGACTTCGAATGCGACGCTGGAGCTGAACGGGATGAGCGGGACGCAGCAGCCGCTGCGCGTGCTGCTCGCGGGTGGTGTGCGCGATGGCGCCTGGCGCGGCATGCTCGAAGCGGCGGAGATCGGCGGACCGTTCGACCTGCTGGTCCGCAAGCCGGTGCCGCTGACGCTCGGACCGGCCGAAGCCGCCCTCGGCCCGGCCGACTTCGAGCTGCGCGGCGCACAGTTCCGCGACGTTGGTTTCGACTGGGCCGCAGGTCGCTGGCGTTCGCAGGGGCGCTTCGAGCAGATGCAGCCGCAGGCGCTCGATGCGCAGGCGCGGGCGCCGCGCCGCGTCGTGCGCAGCGGCAGCGGCGACCGCGTGCCGCTGACGCTGGCCGGTCGCTGGAGCCTCGAGCACGACACGGCGATCAACGGCATCGCGGTGGTCGAACGCACCGGCGGCGACATCTACAGCGGCATCGATGCGCTCAATCCGATCGGCGTCAGCGACGTCGGCGCCGCCCTCAACGTGCTCGACAACCGCGTCACCGGCAACGTCTATGTCCGCGGCCGCGGGCTCGGCAAGATCGACGCCGAAGTCGATGCCTACCTCGATCCGGCCGCGGCGGGCGGTCGCCTGCTGGCGCAGCAACGGCCGTTCCGCGTCGTGGTCGACGCCAGCCTGCCCGACCTCAGCTGGATCGGCCCGCTGATCGGCGACAACATCCAGTTCGGCGGCCGCGGTGCGATCAATGCGGTGATCGGCGGCACGCCGGCCGAGCCGACCTCGACCGGCACCCTGCGCGGCGACGATCTGCGCCTGTCCTGGGTCGACCAGGCGGTACGACTCGAAAACGGACGGCTCGATGGGGCGCTCGAAGACGGCGTCCTTGTCATCAACGAGTGGGTGTTTTCCGGCACGCCGCGCGTCGCTCCCGGCGACCGTCGCGCGCTCGAAGGACTCGACTCGGGCCGGCCATTCGAAGTGCGTGCCGTCGGACGGGTTGCCTTGAGCACGCTGACCGGCAGCATCGGCGTGGAGGCAACCCAGTTGCCGGTGCTGCAGCGGGAGGACCGCTGGATGGTCGTGTCCGGCAAGGGCGGCATCACGCTCGCACCGGAGCGCACCGAGCTGTACGCCAGGCTGCGCGTGGACGGCGCCTTCATCGACTTCGACCGTCAGCGCGCCGGCCGCGCGTTGCCCGGCGACGTCGTCGTAGTGCGCAGCAGCGATCAGCGCAAGGCGGCGGCGCGTGCTCCGATCGAAGTGCGCGTGGCACTGCAGGGCGAGCTCGGCGACCGCTTTTACATCGATGGCGCCGGTCTCGAGGCACGGCTCGCCGGCAGCATCGCCCTCAGCGGACGACCGGCGCAGCTGCGCGCCGAAGGCAGCGTGCGGACCGTCGACGGCGTATTCGCCGGCTACGGCCAGCGACTGCAGATCGAACGCGGCATCGTCACCTTCAACGGACCGATCGACAACCCGGCGCTCAATGTGCTGGCCGTGCGGTCCGGCCTGCCGGTCGAGGTCGGCGTCGCCATTGCCGGGACCGCGCAACGCCCCTTGATCCGCCTGCACTCCGACCCGGCGATGTCCGAAACCGAGAAGCTCAACTGGCTGGTGCTGGGTCGCCCGCCGGGCGCCAGCGACGGCAACGATCGTGCGCTGCTGTCGGCGGCGGCCAGCGCACTGTTCGCCGGTCAGGCCGACAGCGCCAGCGCTGGCCTGCTGCGCAACCTCGGCATCGATCAGATCACGCTGCAGCCCGGCCAGAGCAGCAGCTCGCTGCTGCCGCGCGAAACCGTGGCCGGTCGACTGCGCAGCGGCGGAGTCTCGACCTCCAGTTCCACCGCCGCCGACTTCCTGGCAGTCGGCAAGCGCATCAACGACGATCTGTACCTCTCCTTCGAGCAGGCGCTGACCGGGGCCGAGTACTTCGTTGCCCTCAACTACCGGCTGACGCGCCAGCTGTCGCTGATCGCACGGGCCGGCAGCACCAACGCGCTCGACCTCGTCTACTCGATCGCCTCGATGAAACCGGCGACTCCCCGTCGCGCGTTGTTCGCGATCTTCCTGCTGGTCGTGTCCGGCATCGGCATCGGCAACGCCGGCGCCGAAAACCAGCCCTGCACCCGCACCCAGGACGGCAGCGTGGTGTGCGGCGCGGCCGATACCGTCTGCAAGACCGATCGCCGCGGCGAGGTGTTCTGCTCGACGCCGGGCGGCGGATTGCTCTTTGACCGGCTCGGAGCCGCCCAGTGCGGGCCCGGGCACTGCGTGCGCGACCAGCGCGGCGAGGTCTGGTGTTCGGCCACCCCGCGCGGCGGCGCGGCGACCGACCGCAACGGCCGCGCCCACTGCACCGATGCTTGCGTACGCGCGACGACTGCCGCCTGCGTCAGGCCGCGGCCCGCGCGCTGAGGCCTTCGG
>JALORV010000420.1 GCA_025458735.1 Burkholderiaceae bacterium
GGACAGCCGCGTGACGGCGACATCGACGGCGAGCATGTTCGGCAGCGTGCCGAGGCCGAAGGCGAGCATGACGCCGGCACCCTGCCAGGGGCCGCCCGCCACCAGCGCCAGCGGCAGCGCGGCATACACCATGCCGCAGGGGATCCAGCCCCAGGCGAGCCCGGCCAGCAGCGCCTGCCGTCCCGACTTCGGCGGATAGACACGGCGCGCCAGCGGGCCGACCAGCTTCCAGACGCCAAGGCCGAGCGGCTCGATCCGCTTGAGCCAGGCTGCACGGCCGAACAGGGACGCTCCGATGGCCAGCAGCATCAGCGAGCCGGCAACCAGCAGAACGATCTGCACCGGCAGCACGTCGGCGGCATAGAGCGCACCGCCCAGCGTTCCGACCAGCGCACCCGCCAGCGTGTAGCTGCTGATGCGCCCGACGTGGTACCCCGCCGCGAGCCGCGCCGCCGACACGCCGCGCGGCCGGTTGACCTGCAACGCCCCCACGAACCCGCCGCACATCCCGGCGCAATGCAGCCCGCCCAGCAGGGCCAGCATGAACGCGGCGAGAGCCTGGGTGGTCAGCAGGTCGAGCATGAAGCCGATTGTGCTCCTGCACTCGCCCGGCCCCGGGCCGGGGGCGTTTGGAGGGCGTGTGGGGCGCCTCCGCGGATCGGCGCGGCGCGCCTAAACGATCTTGGAGTAGCGCCGCGCGCGCTGGTCGGCCCGCAGATAGCGGTCGAAAGTCATCGCCACCGCCCGCACCAGCAGCTTGCCCTTGGGCGTGACGTTGATCCACTCGGGCGTGTTCTCGACCAGCCCTTCGTCCTCGAACTGCTTCAGTGCCACCTCGAAGTGGCACATCAGCGCCATGATCACCGCGCGCCGCAGGATGTCGTCGCGGTCGAGCGCGATGCCGCGCGCAGTCGGCAGCATGCCGCGGTTGAGCCGGTCGTAGTACTCCTCGAGCGTGCGCACGTTCTGCGAGTAGGTCGGGCCGACCTTGCTGATCGCCGAGACGCCGAGGCCGATCAGGTCGCAGTCCGGCCGCGTCGAGTAGCCCTGGAAGTTGCGATGCAGCCGGCCCTGCCGCTGCGCGCGCGCGAGATCGTCGCCGCTCTTGGCGAAGTGATCCATGCCGACGTAGTGGTAGCCGGCTTCCGACAGCCGCCGGATGGCGTCGAGCATGATGTTGAGCTTTTCCTCCGGCGACGGCAGGTCGGCCGGCTCGATCCGACGCTGCGGCTTGAAGCGGTCCGGCAGGTGCGCGTAGTGATAGAGGGCGATCCGCTCCGGACTCAGCACCAGCACCTTGTCGAGGGTGCGTGCGAAGGTCTCGCGGGTCTGCTTCGGCAGGCCGTAGATCAGGTCCAGGTTGACCGACTTGAAGTCGGCCTTGCGCGCCGCCTCGACCGTGGCCTGCGTCATCTCGAAGCTCTGCAGCCGGTTGACCGCCTTCTGCACGTCTGGCTCGAAGTCCTGCACCCCGACCGACATGCGGTTGAAGCCGAGCTGCGCCAGCGCGGCCACCTTGTCGGGCGGCGTCGAACGCGGATCGACCTCGATCGAGTACTCGCCCTCGGCGGCCAGCGGAAAGCGGTCCGTCAGCAGCCGCATCAGCTGCGCCAGTTCGTCGTTCGACAGGAAGGTCGGCGTGCCGCCGCCGAAGTGCAGTTGCTCGAGTTCGCGGCTGCCGGTCATCCGCTCGCCGACCAGATCGGCCTCGCGCTGCAGGTAGCCGATGTATTCGGCCGACTTGCCCTGGTCCTTGGTGATGACCTTGTTGCAGCCGCAGTAGTAGCAGACCGTGGCACAGAAAGGCAGGTGCACGTAGAGCGACAGCGAGGCCGCCGCGATGGCGGTCTGCCGGGCTGCCAGCGCTTCGGCGAAGGAATTGACCTCGAAGGCCTCGACGAAGCGGTCGGCCGTCGGGTAGGACGTGTAGCGCGGCCCCGGAATGTCGAAGCGGCGCAGCGTCGCCGGATCGGGCAGGGTCACTTCACCGCGCGCAGTCATCAACATGATCGAACCTTTCTTGCCGCTCCGCCGGGAGCCGCAGGCAAACCCCGCGGGCCGCAGGCAAACCCCTAAGCGGGCGCCGACGCTGCCACCGGGCTGGTGTCAGCCGATCGGGGTATTATTTCGGCCGAAGGTCGCTTGCCCTTGACCGGGGTCAATGGGGGCCGGTCGACTTAACCAAGACATGTTGCCGTGTAGGGTCTTCAGCCCGGCCGGCGGGCATGCCGGCAGCCGCGGGCGTCGCGGGGTGCTGGACCGGAACCACAGCGTGCGGTGTCCCTCCGTGGGTGGAGGACGCCAGTCTAAGGAGCACAACAGCGTGAACGCGCCAGCGATCAGCATCGCCAATCTGCGGGTGGCCTGTTCCAACTGCAATCTGCGCGAGCTGTGCCTGCCGGTGGGCCTGTCGTTCAAGGAACTCGAGCGGCTCGAAGAACTGGTGGCGACCCGCAAGAAGATCAAGCGGGGCGACGCCCTGTTCCGCGCCGGCGACCGCTTCGAGTCGCTGTACGCGGTGCGGCTGGGGTTCCTCAAGAGCACCGTCATGTCGCAGGACGGCCGCGAGCAGGTGACGGGCTTCCACATGGCCGGCGAACTGGTCGGGCTGGACGGCATCAGCAGCGAGGCCCACTCCTGCGACACGGTCGCGCTCGAGGACACCGAGGTCTGCGTGATCCCGTATGACCGGCTGGAGGACGTCGCCTCGAATATGCCGGTGCTGCGCAATCACTTCCACAAGGTGATGAGCCGCGAGATCGTGCGCGAGCATGGCGTGATGCTGCTGCTCGGCAGCATGCACGCCGAAGAGCGGCTGGC
>JALORV010000421.1 GCA_025458735.1 Burkholderiaceae bacterium
CGCCAGGACGACATCGACCGTCTGCGGCGCGAACGCCCCGGCGATGCCGATGCGCTGATCGCGCTTGGCGCCAGGAGCTGGGAGTGGCGCCATTACCGCCCCTTCGTGCAACTGGCGCTCGACCACGAGCTGCCGATCGTGGCGGCCAATCTCTCGCGTGCCGACGCGATGAAGGTTTCGATGTCGGGCTGGAGCGCCGTCTTCGACCCGGCGACGCAGGAGCGGCTCGGGCTGGACCGGCTGCCGCCGGCCTTCGTGGCCGCACACGAGCAGGCGGTGGCGCGCGGTCACTGCGACCTGCTGCCGGCGTCGGCGCTGCCGGCGATGGCCCGCGCGCAGATCGCACGCGACATCGTGCTGGCGCAGTCCGTGCAGCCGCACCTGGCGCGCGGCGTCGTGCTGCTGGCCGGCAACGGCCATGTGCGCAACGACATCGGCGTGCCCGTCTGGCTGGCCGCAGAGCGCAGTCAGTTTCTCAGCATTGCATTGCTGGAGAGCGGCATCGCGCGCGACGAGGCGGCACCGTTCGATGTGGTCGTCGAGACCGTCCCGGCGGTCCGCCCGGATCCGTGCGAAGCGCTGCGACGGCGGCTGAAGCCGTCGTCGCCCTGAGCCGGCTCAGGCCGCTGCCGCCGCCGGTCGACGCTGCACCGGCGCCTCGCGGATGGGCAGGTTGACAAGCGCCGCGGCCAGCGCCAGCAGCGCGTCCGCATACCACATCCACAGATAGCTGCCCTGAGTCTCGATGGCGATGCCGCCGAGGTAGGCGCCGAAGAAGCCGCCGATCTGGTGCGACAGCAGCGTGAGGCCGAACAGCGTCGCCAGGTAGCGCGTGCCGAACAGCTTGGCGACGATGCCGGCGGTCGGCGGCACGGTCGCCAGCCAGGTGAAGCCCAGCCCCGCAGCGAAGAGGTAGAACGTCAGCGCGGTCTTCGGCGCGGCCAGGTACGCCAGCACCAGCAGCGCGCGCGACAGGTACAGCCAGAAAAGGATGTACTTGCTGCGATGACGATTGACCCAGTAGCCGGCCAGCAGGCTGCCCCCGATGTTGGCGAGCCCGATGATCGCCAGCGACCAGCTCGCCACCGACGTTGGCAGGCCGCACAGGCCGACCTCGCCCGGAAGATGCGTGACCAGGAAGGCGATGTGAAAGCCGCAGGTGAAGAAGCCGGCGTGCAGCAGCAGGTAGCTGCGGTCGCCGAGCGCCTCGCGCACGGCATGCCGGAGGCCGCGATCCCCTGGCGTGGCGGCCGGCAGCTGCCCGTCACGGCGGCGCAGTGCGCGCGCGATCGGCAGCGTGGCGAGCGAGATCAGCGCCAGCGACCACATCGCGCCCATCCAGCCCATCGTCGCGATCAGCTTCTGCATCAGCGGTGCGAAGACGAACTGGCCGAACGAACCGCCGGCGTTGATCACGCCCGAGGCCGTGCCGCGATGCTCGGCCGGCACGCGCTGGGCGGCCGCGCCGATCAGTACCGAGAAACTCGCGGCGCCCGCTCCGGCGGCCGACAGCAGCCCCAGCGTCAGCACCAGCCCGAAGCCGCTCGACACGAACGGAGTCAGCGCGGTGCCCAGCACCAGGATCACCACGCCGGCGGCCAGCACACGGCCCGGCCCATAGCGGTCGGCAACTGCGCCGGCGACCGGCTGCACCGCGCCCCACACGAACTGGCCGACGCCGAGCGCGAAGCTGATCGTCACGATGCCGAGGCCGGTGGTCGTGTTGAGCGGCGACACAAAGAGGCCGAACGACTGCCGCGCGCCGCCGGTGACCATCATCAGCGCCGCGGCCAGCAGGACCGTGCCCCACCACGCCCGCTGCGCGGCCGGCGACGCGTTCATGCGTCCTCCACAACGCCGACGGTCGCGCCGGCCAGCGCGCGGCTCGCCGTCTCCGCCGCGCGCTCCAACGCCTGCTTCAGCGACCTGCCCAGCAGCGCATCCACCTGCGCCTGCACCGCGTTCCAGGCCGGCACTGCAGCGCCGAGCACGCGCCGGCCCTGCGCGGTGAGCTGCAGCGGCCGCGTCCGCGCATCGGCGCCGGCGTGACCGGCGCTGCGACCGATCCAGCCGGCGGCTTCCAGCGGACCGACCAGACGCGACGTCGTGGTCCGGTCCATCCGCAGGCGCCGTGAAAGCGCGGACACCGCCAGCGCCAGCGTCACCAGCGTCGCGTACTGCGTCACGGTCAGGCCGTGCGGCGCGAGCGCGGCGTCGTAGACCCCGGTCAGCTGCCGGGCGAGCCCGCGCACCTTCGAGCACGTACACGAACCGGCCGCCGGCAGCGCAAGCGGCGGCGCAAGCCCGGGGACACCGGAGCGGCCGGCACGGCGGCTGGCGAGGGTCTTTGAGTGCATATGCACGCATAGTGCCCGAAGCGCGCGCCCGAGTCCAGCCATGCCAGCGCGCGGAGCACGGGCCGGCGTTGCTGCGACAATGCCGCCATCGACATTCGAGGCCCGTCATGAGCACGCTGCATCCGTTCCATCTCGCCTTCCCGGT
>JALORV010000422.1 GCA_025458735.1 Burkholderiaceae bacterium
TCCGAAGAAGCCGCCTGAGTTCGCCCGGCCGAACGGGCGAGTTGCCGCAGCGCGCGGTTCGACGGATCCTTGCCGGTCCGTGACCGCTGCCTCGCCACCACCGCATCCACCGTCGCCGCGCACCCAGCGCGCGGCCGCGGCTCGTCCGGCGTCGGCCGCAGGGCGGCGAGAAACGCGCGCGGGCTATTTCGCGTTGCACTGGCGCGGCGAGCTGCCGCTCGCTGTCGCCGTCATGCTCGGCGCCGCCGCGGTGTGGGTGGCGGTGCAGGGCCTGCGGCTGGCCGGCCGCTTCCTGCCGCATGTCGAGTATCCGTGGGCCGCCCTTCCTGCCGCATGTCGAGTATCCGTGGGCCGCCGCGCTGCTGTGGCTGGTGGAAGTGGCGGTGCTGATCGGCGGCGCGGTCTGGTGGGGCATGGGCGTGCAGCGCGCCGCCGTGCGCAGCGTCGACCACGGCGGCTCGATGCTGGTTGCCCTGCTCGCCGGCGTCGTCGGCTACGGCGCCTTCCTCTGGGTCGGCCTGTTCTGGCTGCAGTCGGCGCGCCACGTCTGGGTCGATGTGCGCGCCACCCTCAGCGGCGAGCTGCAGCCCGCAGCCGTTCGAGTGACGCGCGGGCCGGCACTGAGCGTGCAGGGGCCGCTGGAGTACGGCACCACCCGCGCGGTGCGGGAAGCGCTCGACGCCCACCCGGGCATCCGGCGGGTCGAGCTCGAAAGCATCGGCGGACGGGTGGCCGAGGGCCTCGCACTCGGCCGACTGCTGCTCGACCGCAATCTCGACACCCTCGTGACCGGCGAGTGCAGCAGCGCCTGCGTGACTGCCTTCGCAGGCGGCGCCCGGCGGATGATCGGCCCGGCGGCACGCATCGGCCTGCACGGTGCGGGCGGCAGCGGCATCAGCGCGGCTCACATCGACGAAGCCAACCGTCGCAGCGACGAGTTCATCGCCGCGCGCGGCGTGGACCGGCGCGTGCTCGAGCGCGGCGCCGCCACGGCCAGCGACGACATCTGGTTCCCGTCGCACGCCGTGCTGCTCGCGTCGCAGCTGGCCACCGAGCGCGGCGGCCCTTAGGCCGCCCCTGGAGCCGGGGGGCTACGGCTCGGAGCGGACGCCGCCACGCTGCCTGACGCGGCGGGCGTCCGCGATCTCACCGACCGAGATCGTCAGCAGGATCACGAAGACAGTGACAAGCATCAGATTGAGCAACAGCATGGTGATCTTTCAGCGTCGTTCGGCCCCGCCTGGCCCGTTCGTGCAGATTGTTAGCGGCGCGGCCGGCGCGCGATGCCTGGATAAGACGGGGGATTGATCGGGCTCAAGCCCGGCGGCCGCGACGGCCGCGCGCTGAATGCGGGCGCCTCAGTCGAACGGCTCGATCGGCAGAAAGGCGCCGAGGCCGGTGAGGTTCACCCGCGACTCGAGCTGCTCGAAGCAGCGGGCGGCATCGCCCATGGCCACGCCGGCCTGCACGAGTTTCGACCAGTGCTTGCGGGCCGTGCGGGCGCTGGCCACGTAGCGCGGCGGTCGGCGGTCGGGCGGCTGCTGCCGCGCCGAGACCGTGACCTGCTGCACCGTCGGCAGTGCCGCGAAGGTCTCGCCCATCAGCCGCAGCACCAGGCCGAGGGCGTGGCGGTTATGCAGCTTGGTGTGGATCACTTCCGACATGCGGCGCACGATGACGCGGTTGCCGTAGTCGATCGCGGCCTCGCGGTCGGGCAGCGTCGGCAGCAGCGGCAGCTGCACGTCCATGCGCACGCCGCCGGTGTCGTCGAAGCGGAAGCTCACGGAGGCCGGCAGCGGCCACAGGATGTCGCGCAGGCAGGCGAGCAGGTGCTCGCGCATGGCCTCGGCATCGCCGTCGGCCGCGCGCTTGGCGTGCTCGTGCAGGCCCTTCTGCGAGGAATCCCAGGCGATGCGCCGCTTGGTCCAGCGCGCGCGATCGTCGAGGTAGTCGTTCATCGCCTGGTTGTCGTAGAGCGGCACCAGCTGGAGGTCGGGCGAGGGCATCGAGCGCTGCGGCCAGGCCATGGCTTCCACATGCTCGTTGAGGTGCGCGCAGACGGCCAGCGCCGCTTCACGCTCCATGTCGGCGGCGCCGTCGACCAGGTTCGAGAGCGGGTCGACGTGCTGGCTGGAGCGCGTCGGACGGACCAGCCGCGCGTAGCCGTACTGGTCGTGCGCACCTTCATTTCGCTGTCGGGCAGCGCGAAGCTGGTGGCCTGCCCGCCGGCATCGTTCTCGCTGTCGCTGGTCAGCACCACCTGCGAACGGCGACGGTAGACAGCGCTCTGTCCGTCGGCACTCGCGAACGAGGGAATCAGCCGATACGGCGGCAGCCACTTGACCTTCTCGCCGAAGGTGGCCACATGGTGATAGCGCAGCGGCACCTCGAGCCCGGTGCTCGGCGGTTCCGCAACGGCAGACGACGGATACATCAGAAGCGATCCTGCGGTGGGCGAAAGCGGCGCGCGACCCCGGGGCTCGCGTCGTCCGTTCCCGCCGAACGGATTCATCGAACTCGCATGTTCGCAGCCGGGGCCCGGCGGGCAACGCACAAAAAGGCACGCAGGGGGCCGCCATTCCGATGTCACGCACGGTGCAGGGGCGCGGCGGCACCGTGCCGAAGCATGCAGCGACCACGGTCGAAGGTGGGAGTCCCGGACCGGCGCGCCACCGGCCGCCACGGCCCGCGCCGTCCGGTCGCCGCTTCGCCGGCGACCGGGCAGGCGGCGCGCGGCTCGGCTACCCTACGCGCCCATGGCCGCCATCTTTGCCCTGATCAAGGGCTCCCTCGCCTCGCTGACGCTCGCGCTCAACACGGTTGTCGGCGTCGCGCTGATGCTTCCCTTCGCGCTGGCCAAGCTGGTGCTGCCGTTCACCGCCGCGCGTCATGTCACGGACCGGGCGCTGAACGCGATCGCCACCGGCTGGATCAGCGTCAACAACGCCTGGATCGACGCGGTCGGCAGCACGCGCTGGGACGTGCGCGGCGACGACGGGCTCGACGCGCGAGGCTGGTACCTGGTGTCGAGCAACCACCAGAGCTGGGTGGACATTCTGGTGCTGCAGAAGATCTTCAACCGCCGCATCCCGATGCTGAAGTTCTTCCTCAAGCGCGAGCTGATCTGGGTGCCGGTGATCGGGCTGGCCTGGTGGGCGCTCGACTTCCCGTTCATGCGCCGGCAGGGCGGCGCCTCGAGCGCAGCCGACCTGGAACGCGCGCGCCGGGCCTGCGAGAAGTTCCGCGTGGTGCCGACCTCGGTGATCAACTTCCCTACCGCTACCTGCTCAAGCCCAAGGTCGGTGGCATCGCCACCGCGCTGACCACGCTCGGCGACCAGTTCCACCGGCTGCTCGACGTCACCATCGTCTACCCGGACGGGCCGCCGGACTTCTGGACGCTGCTGTCGGGGCGCCTGCGTGCCGTCACCGTGCGCGTGCAGCAGCGCGAGATTCCCGCCGAGCTGCTGGCCGGTGACTACGCCAACGACCCGACCTTCCGCACGCGCATGCAGGCCTGGATCAACAGCCTGTGGGCCGACAAGGATGCGCTGATCGGCGAGCTCAGGGCCGCCGGCTGAGGTTCCTGCGCCGCGCCGCCGCGCGTATCGTTCAGCCCTCCTGAAGGGAGACTTCACCGATGTTCGAAGCGACGATTGCCGGCAGCCTGCCGAAGCCGGGCTGGCTGGCCGAGACCGACAAGCTGTGGCCGCAGTGGAAGCTCACCGGAAGCGAACTGGCCGCCGCCAAGCGCGATGCCACGCTGCTGTGGCTCAAGGAACAGGAAGACGCCGGGCTCGACATCGTCGGCGACGGCGAGCAGTCGCGCCAGCACTTCGTGCACGGCTTCCTCGAGTTCGTCGACGGCATCGACTTCGAGCACAAGGTCGAGATGGGCATCCGCAAGGACCGCTACAAGGCGATGGTGCCGCAGGTGGTCGGCCCGCTGAAATTGAAGGGCCGGGTGCACCAGGCCGAGGCGCAGCTGGCGCGTCAGCACACGAAGAAGAAGCTGAAGATCACGCTGCCCGGCCCGATGACGATCGTCGACACCGTGGCCGACCGCTACTACGGCGACCGCGTGAAAATGGCGATGGCCTTTGCCGAGCTGCTGAACCAGGAGGCGCTCGCGCTGCAGGCCGACGGCGTCGACGTGATCCAGTTCGACGAGCCCGCGTTCAACGTCTACACCGACGACGTCAAGGCCTGGGGCATCACCGCGCTCGACCGCGCGGCGCAGGGGCTCACCTGCATGACCGTCGTGCACATCTGCTACGGCTACGGCATCAAGGCCAACGTGGACTGGAAGGCCACGCTCGGCTCCGAGTGGCGTCAATACGAGGAGATCTTCCCGGCGATCGCCAAGAGCACGATCCAGGCAGTCTCCCTCGAGTGCATGAACGCAAAGGTGCCGATGCACCTGATGCAGCTGCTGGCCGACAAGGACCTGCTGGTCGGCGTCATCGACGTCGCCTCCGACGTCGTCGAGACGCCGGAGCAGGTCGCGGACACGATCGGCAAGGCGCTGCAGTTCGTCGCGAAGGAACACCTTTATCCCTGCACCAACTGCGGCATGGCGCCGATGAAGCGCGAGATCGCGCTGGCCAAGCTGGCCGCGCTCGGCCAGGGCGCGGAAATCGCGCGCCGGCGTTACGGCGCCTAGGCCCGCGATGAGTCGCCGCACGCTGAACCTCGACGACCGCCTGCACGACTACGTCGTGCGCCACAACCGCGAGCATCCGGAGCTGGCGAAACTGCGCGAGGCAACCGCCTCGCATCCGCGCGCCGGCATGCAGATCTCGCCCGAGCAGGGGGCGCTGCTGCAGATGCTGGTGAAGCTGACCGGCGCACGGCGCACCATCGAGATCGGCGTCTTCACCGGCTACAGCGCGCTCGCCGTCGCGCTCGCGCTGCCGCCCGACGGCCGCATCCTGGCCTGCGATGTCAGCGACGAGTACACGCGCGTCGGGCGCCCCTACTGGGAACGCGCCGGGGTCGCGGGCAAGATCGAACTCGTGCTCGAACCGGCCGTGCATACGCTCGATGCGCGGCTGGCGATGGGCGAGGCCGGCCGCTACGACTTCGCCTTCATCGACGCCGACAAGGCGGGCTACGACGACTATGTCGAGCGCTGCCTGCGGCTGCTGCGCCCCGGCGGACTGATCGCGATCGACAACGTGCTGTGGAGCGGCCGCGTGCTCGAGCGCGTCGATGCAGCCGTCGATGCCGACACCGCGGCGCTGCAGCAGCTCAACGCCAAGCTCGCGGC
>JALORV010000423.1 GCA_025458735.1 Burkholderiaceae bacterium
AGCCGCTGCGCGTGGTAGGCCACGCCCTGCGCATGGTTGCCGGCCGACACGGCAATCACGCCCTTGGCGCGCTGCGACGGCTCGAGCAGCGCCAGCTTGTTCAGCGCCCCGCGTTCCTTGAACGAGGCGGTGAACTGCAGGTTCTCGAACTTCAGGTACACCTCGGCGCCGGTGATCTGCGACAGCGTGCGCGAGTGCACGCACGGCGTTTCCTCGACGTGCCCGTGCAGGCGCGCGGCGGCGGCGCGGATCGATTCGAGCGAGACGGATTCGGTCAAGGTGAGCACCTGCAGGGGCCCCGGGCTGCGGCGGCCGACGCACCGCGAAGGGGCGTGATTGTAACGGCCGCGTCACACGCGCTCGCACAGCACGCCGGCTGGTGATGCGCGGCTCATCCGTAGAATCGGTCGCATGCTGAGCGTCAATGGCCTGAGCAAGCGTTATCGCGACCGCACCGTGCTCGATCAGCTGCAGCTTGCGGTCGGCAGCGGCGAGTACATCGCGATCGTCGGCGAGTCCGGCTCGGGCAAGTCAACGCTGCTCAACCTGATCGCCGGCCTTGACCGGCCTGATGCCGGCAGCGTCGTCATCGACGGCGTCGACATCGCGGCGCTCGACGACACCGGGCGCACGCTGGCCCGCCGCACGCGGCTCGGTTTCGTGTTCCAGGCCTTTCACGTGCTGCCGCACCTGACCGTCGAGCAGAACGTTGCGCTGCCGCTGGTGCTGCTGGGCGTCGCGCCCGAGCCGCGCGCGGCGCGCGCGACGGCAATGCTTGAGGCGGTGGGCCTCGGTGGCCGCGGCCACAGCCTGCCGCGCGAGCTGTCGGGCGGCGAACTGCAGCGTGTCGCCGTGGCGCGCGCGCTGGTGCACCGGCCGGCGCTGCTGCTGGCGGACGAACCCACCGGAAATCTCGATCCGGACACGGCCGCCGTCGTGCTGGAACTGCTGGCGCGCGAGATCCGCAGCCGTGACGCCGCCGGCATCCTGGTCACGCACTCGGAAGCCGCCGCCGCAACGGCCGACCGCGTGCTGCGACTGGATCACGGCCGCCTGCTCGATCACGGCCTCCCGCCGGCGCGGGCGCGAGGCAGCGCGTGATCGGCTGGCTGCTGCGCCACCTGACCGGAGGTCACCTGCGCCAGCATCCGCTGCGCGCGCTGGTACAGGTGATCGCGATTGCCGTCGGCGTCGCGCTCGGCTACGCCGTCAACCTGATCAATGCTTCGGCGCTGGACGAGTTCTCCGGCGCGATCCGCCATGTGCTGGGGCAGTCCGACTTCACCATCGGCGGCGGACGACTCGGCTTCGACGAGGCGATCTACCCGCGCATCGCGGCCCTGCCCGAGGTGGACATCGCCAGCCCGATCGTCGAGGTCGAGGCGCCGGTGCCGGCGATGCCGCGTTCGGCGGCCGGGCTGGCGACGCTGCGCGTACTCGGCATCGACGTCCTGCGTGCGGCGCCGCTGTCGCCCGCGCTGGTGGGCGAACCGCGGACCGACGAGGACGCGCAGTTCGCGCTGCTGCGCGGCGGACTGTTCGTCTCGCCGGCGGCGCTCGAGCGCTTCGGGCTGCAGGCCGGCGACACCATCGAGCTTCAGGCCGGCGCCCGCCGTCTCGCATTGCCGATTGCCGGGACGCTGCCGCGCACACGTGCCGGCGAGGAACTGGCCGTGCTCGACATTGCCGCCGCGCAGGAGGCGTTCGGACAGACCGGTCGCCTGCACCGCATCGACGTGAAGCTGGCGGCAGGCGTTGCCCCGGCGGCGGCACGCGAGCGCATTGCCTCGTTGCTGCCGGCCGGCGTGGCGATCAGCACGCCCGACGAGGCCGCGCAGCGCGTCTCGAACGTCTCGCGCGCCTATCGCGTCAATCTCAACGTGCTGGCGCTGGTGGCGCTGTTCACCGGCGCCTTCCTGGTGTTCTCGCTGCAGGCGCAGGCCGTAGTCGCGCGCCGCACCGAACTCGCCTTCCTGCGCATCAGCGGCGTCACTGCCGGCGAACTGCAGCAGCTGCTGGTGCTGGAGTCGGTCGCGGCCGGCGTCATCGGCAGCGCGCTCGGGTTGCTGCTCGGCGCCGCACTGGCCGCCGTCGCGCTGGCCGTGCTCGGCGGCGACCTCGGCAGCGGCTTCTTCCGGCGGCTGGGCACCGGCGCGCGAGGCCGCCCGCGTCGAGCCGGCGCTGGCGCTCAAGGCCGGCTCCGAACTCGAGGCCCTGACGCCGCTCACCGGCCATGCGTGGCCTGCAGCTGCAGTGCTCGCGCTCGGTGCCGGCGCTGCGCTGCTGCCGCCGGTGGCCGGCCTGCCGGTCTTCGGCTACCTCGCGATCGCCCTGCTGCTCACCGGCGCGATCATGCTGCAGCCGCAGCTGGCCGCAGCATTGTTCGCGCGCATCGGTCGCGCCAGTCGCGACACCCGCAGCGTGCCGTGGCTGGGCGCGACCACGCGCCTGGCGCAGGCGCCCTCCGGCGCCGCCATCGGCCTGGCCGGCATCGTGGCGAGCTTCGCGCTGATGGTGGCGATGGCGACGATGGTGACGAGCTTCCGCCA
>JALORV010000033.1 GCA_025458735.1 Burkholderiaceae bacterium
CTGCACGCCCTGCGCCCCGATCGACGTATCGAGCAGGTGGATCAGGCGCGTCTTGTGCTCGAACAGGTCGAACAGGCGGCGCAGCGTCTGCACGTCGGTGGCGAGATCGCTGATCCCGAGCAGGTTGCGCTCGCCCGAGACGACCACCGGATTGGACTCGGCTTCGGCCTCGCTGCCCGCCTGCACGGCGGCTTCCATCAGCGCCGAGATGTCTTCGTGCAGCTGCCGCAGCTCCGAGTGCAGGCGTGTCCGCGCCTCGCTGAAGCTCAGGCCGGCGAAGTGCTCGTTCAGCAGATTGGCCGCCTCGGTGAGCTGCGCCTGGCTGAAGGCTCCCTGCGTCAGCAGGATGCGGTTCTGCACGTCACCTTCGGGCGTGACGATGATCAGCAGCACCCGGCGTTCCGACAGCCGCACGAACTCGAGCTGCTTGAACGAGGAAGAGCGACGCGGCGTCAGCACCACGCCGGCGAACTGCGACAGGCTGGACAGCAGCTGCGCGGCCGTCTGCATGGCGCGCTGCGGATCGCCACCGCGCAGCTGGCCCTCGATGATGCTGGCCTGCTGCTCCTCGACCGGCTTGAGCGTCAGCAGCGTGTCGACGAAGAAGCGGTAGCCGCGTGGCGTCGGCACGCGGCCGGCGGAAGTGTGGGGGCTGGCGACGAAGCCCATCTCCTCGAGATCGGCCATCACGTTGCGGATGGTGGCCGGCGACAGTTCGAGGCCCGACAGGCGCGACAGCGAGCGCGAGCCGACCGGCTGGCCGTCGGCGACATACCGCTCGATCAGCGTCTTCAGCAGGGTGCGGGCGCGTTCGTCCATGGGCGACAAATTCTAATTCCGATCCCCGTCCTTCGATGCTCCGCCGTCCGGACGGGGGCGGCATCGACGACCGGTCGGTCCGCGCGGCCGATGGCGTCCTGCATAATCGCCCGCATGACCCAGGCCTTCCGCAACGTCGCGATTTTCGGCAAGCCGCGTCCGGAAGGCATCCGCGAGCCGCTGCTGGAGATTGCCCGCATCGTCGAGGCGGCCGGCGCCCGGCCGCTGTTCGACCTCGCCACCGCGGAGCAGGTCGGGCTGGAAGGCGTCGAGCGGCACACCGTGCACGCCATCGGCAAGCAGGCCGACGTCGCCATCGTGCTGGGCGGTGACGGCACCATGCTGGGCGTGGCGCGCGAGCTGGCGCCGTTCCGCGTGCCGCTGGTCGGCATCAATCACGGGCGCCTCGGCTTCATGACCGACATCGCGCTCGACCAGATGGGCGAGACGCTGCCCGCCATGCTGTCCGGCCGCTACGAAACCGACCGGCGCGTCGTGCTCGACGCCGAGGTGCGCCGGGCCGGGAAGATCATCTATCACGCAATGGCCGTCAACGACGTGGTGGTGTCCCGCGGCGTGGCTGGCGGCATGGTCGAGTACACCGTGCGGGTCGACGGCGTGACGATGACCAACCAGCGCGCCGACGGCGTGATCCTCGCCACCCCCACCGGCTCCACCGCCTACGCCCTGTCGGCCAACGGGCCGATCCTGCATCCGAGCCTGGCGGGCCTGCTGCTGGTGCCGGTGGCCCCGCAGACCCTGTCGAACCGGCCGATCGTGCTGCCCGACGCCGTGGTGGTCGAGATCGAGATCACCGACGTGCGCGATGCCAGCGCGCACTTCGACATGCAGGCGTATTCGAGCCTGGTGCCGGGCGACATCGTGCGCAGCCGCCGCAGCCAGGACCTGGTGACGCTGCTGCATCCGGTCGGCTGGAATTTCTTCGCGACGCTGCGCCAGAAGCTGCACTGGAGCATCATGCCGAGCGAGCAGCATCCGCGCGGCTGAACGCCGTCGCTCTTCCGACATCCGGGTTCCTGCATGCTGGCGTCGCTCGCGATCCTCAACTTCGTGATCGTCGACGAGCTGGCGCTCGAGTTCGGCCCCGGCTTCACGGTCCTGACCGGCGAGACCGGCGCCGGCAAGTCGATCCTGATCGATGCGCTGCTGCTGGCACTCGGCGAACGCGCCGAGGCCGATGTCGTGCGCGAGGGCGCGCAGCGCGCCGACATCAGCGCCGAGTTCCGCCCGGGACCCGAGGTCGCGCAGTGGCTGGCAGAGCGTGAACTGGCCGGCGATCCGGACGACCGCGGCGAACCCCTGCTGGTGCGCCGGACCATCGACGCCGGCGGCCGCAGCCGCGCCTTCATCAACGGCATCGCAGTGACGCTGGGCCAGCTGCGCGAACTCGGCGAGCAGCTGGTCGACGTGCACGGCCAGCATGCGCACCAGTCACTGCTGCGGCCGGCGGCCCAGCTGGCGCTGCTCGACGAAGTGGGCGCCCTGCGCGACGCGCGCGGCGAAGGCAACGCCGGCCACGACGCCGCGCGCCGAGCCGTGGCCGCCGCCCATGCCGACTGGCAGCGCGAGCAGCGCGCGCGCGAGGCCGCGGTATCGATGGCCGCCAGCGCGGCCGCCGAGCAGGATCGCCTGCGCTGGATCGTCGAAGAACTCGACGCGCTGGCCCCCGCGCCCGGCGAGTGGGAGCGCGTGGAAGCCGAGCACAAGCGCCTGTCGCACGCGGCCGGCCTGCTGGAAGGCGCGCGCGCGGCGATCGACGCGCTGAGCGAAGCCGACGCGGCCGCGCTGGTGCAGGTGGCGGGCGCGGCGGGCCGCCTGTCGCAGCTGGCGGGCTTCGATGAACGGCTGAATCCGGTCGTCGAACTGATCGCGAGCGCCCAGGTCCAGCTTGAGGAGGCCGTGAGCTCCCTGCAGCGCTACATCGATCGCAGCGATCTCGATGCCTCGCGGCTGGCCGACATCGAGTCGCGCGTGGCGGCGCTGCACGGCGCCGCGCGGCGCTTCCGCTGTGCACCGGCCGAGCTGGCCGCGCTGCTCGCCGATTCACGCGACAAGCTCGCCGCACTCGCCGCCGCCGGCGACCTGGCCGCCCTGCAGGCGCGCGAGGCGGCGGCGCGCCAGCGCTATGACGCGGCGGCGGCGACGCTGTCGAAGCTGCGCGCGCGGGCGGCGCGCCGCCTTGCAGCGGACGTCACGCGCGCGATGCAGGAACTCGCCATGGCCGGCGGCCGCCTCGAGATCGAACTGGTCGAGACGACGCCGTCGGCGCACGGCAACGAGAAGGTAGAGCTGCAGGTGGCCGCGCACGCCGGCGTGGCGCCGCGGCCGCTCGCACGCGTGGCCTCCGGCGGCGAGCTGGCCCGCCTCTCGCTGGCGATCGCCGTCATCGCGGCGGCGGCGACGCCGGTTCCGACGCTGATCTTCGACGAAGTCGACGCCGGCATCGGCGGTGCAGTGGCCGAGACCGTCGGCCGCCTGCTCAGGCAGCTCGGCCAGAGCCGGCAGGTGCTGTGCGTCACCCACCTGCCGCAGGTGGCGGCGCGCGGCGACCAGCACTTTGCGGTCAGCAAGTCGACGGTCGACGAGCGGCCGGTATCGCGCCTGGCCCGGCTCGATCGCCGGGCGCGGGTGGAGGAAGTCGCCCGCATGCTGGGCGGGCAGGAAATCACGGAGACCACGCGCAAGCACGCGCGCGAGATGCTGAGCAGCTAGCAGTTCACGCGCCTGCGATCGGCGTTGTCGATCCCAGGCACCCGGAGCGCCGGGGCTCGCTGCGCGAGTTGCCCTATCCGGCCCGTTGCAGCAGAAACTGCGCAGCCGCCAGGTCAGCCACCGCCGTGCCCACCGACTTGAACAGCGTGACATCGGTTGCCGCCGTGCGTCCGCGCGCCGGGTCTTTCAGCAGATCCGCCAGCTCGCCAACGATCGAGGCGCGCGTGATCACGCCGCGCTCGAGCGGCTCGACGATGTCGGCCGCTTCCGCCAGCGCACCCGCGGTGGTGTCGACCACGATGCGCGCACGGGCGACCGCGTCGTCGTCCGCCTCGCGCATGCCACGCCGGAAGCCGCCGACGAGGTCCAGGTGGGTGCCGGGCGACAGCCAGTCGCCACGCACGATCGGCCGGGTGGAGGTGGTTGCGCAGCAGACCACGTCAGCGTCACGCACCGCGCCCTCGAGGTCGTCGACGGCCTGCGCCGGCAGGCCTTCGTCGCGCAGCCGCTGGGCCAGGGTCTGCGCGCCTTCACCGCGCCGGCCCCAGATCCACAGCCGCTCGAGCCGGCGGGCGCGCGCATGCGCATGCGCCATGTAGGGCGCCAGCGTGCCGGTGCCGATCACCAGCGCATTGCGGGCATCCGTGCGCGCCATCGCGCGCGCAGCCAGCAGCGAGATGGCGGCGGTGCGCCGCAGGGTCAGCGACTCGCCGTCGATCACGGCGGCCGGCGCGCCGCTCGCGCGGTCGAGCAGCACATAGAGTGCGCTGACGGTGGCACGGCCGGCGGCGCGATTGGCGGGCATGACCGTGACCAGCTTGACGCCGAGCGCGCTGGCGGACCACGCCGGCATCAGCAGCAGCGTGTCGCTGTCGCTCAGCGCATGCGCGTGGCGCAACGGTGCCACCGGGGACGCCAACAGCATCGCGCCGATCGCATCGGCAAGCGCGTCGAGGTCGAGTGCAGCGTGGACTTCGGCAGCGCTGTAGAACCTCATCGCCGGCGCCGGCGGTCAGGCCGTCGGGGCAAGATAGGTGCCGGAACGGCCGCCCTGCTTCTCGAGCAGCCGCACGCCGCCGATCACCATCCCGCGGTCGGCAGCCTTGCACATGTCGTAGATCGTCAGCAGCGCCACCTGGACCGCCGTGAGCGCCTCCATCTCGACCCCGGTGGGTCCGTGGGTCTCGACCCGGGCCGTGCACTGCACGGCGCTGGCCGCGGCGTCGATCGAAAAGTCGACTGCGATGCGCGTGATCGCGATCGGGTGGCAGAGCGGGATCAGTTCCGCCGTGCGCTTCGCGCCCTGGATCGCGGCAATGCGGGCGACGCCGAGTACATCGCCCTTGCGCGCCTGGCCCGACTGCACCAGCGCCAGGGTCGCCGGCAGCATGGCGATGCTGCCCGTGGCCACTGCCACGCGGTGCGTCGCGGCCTTGTCGCCGACATCGACCATGTGGGCCTCGCCGGCAGCGTCAAAGTGAGTGAGCGTCGGCTTGGGCAGGTTCATCGTCGAGCAGCTCCCGGCGAGGGGAACGAAACATCGGTCTGGATATCATACGGACGATCGCTGCCACCCGGACCCACTCCGAGGACCCCGACCCCGGCCGCCGCGCCGCCGGGTCAACCGCTTCGGCCACACCGTGAAACCGCTCGTACGTGTCCTGCGCTTCGGCATCGTGCTGCTCGCCGCCTTCGTGCTGGCCGCGCCCGGTGCGTTGCCGGCGCACGCGCAGGCGTTGGACCTGCCGACCCTGGGCGAAGCCGGCTCCGAGGACCTGCCGCCGGGGCTCGAACGCAAGATCGGCGAGCAGATCATGGCGCAGATCCGGCGCGATCCGGACTACCTCGCCGACCCGGAATCGATCGAGTACCTGAACCACCTCGGTTACCGGCTGGTGTCGGTCAGCGCCGCGCGCACGATGGACTTCACGTTCTTCCTGGTGCGCGATCCGATGCTCAACGCGTTCGCGCTGCCCGGCGGATTCATCGGCGTGCACACGGGGCTGCTGATCGCCGCGCAGAACGAGTCGGAGCTGGCCGGCGTGCTGGCGCACGAGATCGCGCACGTCTCGCAGCGGCACATCGCGCGCATGCTCGGCAACCAGAAGGACACACTGGCAATCCAGATCGGCGCGCTGCTGCTGGCAATCCTTGCTTCGCGCGCGGGCGGCTCGTCGAGCGGCGACCTGGCGCAGGCGGCGATCATGGGCGGGCAGGCGGCCGCGCTGCAGCAGCAGCTCAATTTCTCGCGCGACGCCGAGCGCGAAGCCGACCGCGTGGGCTTTGTCACCCTCACCGAGGCGGGCTTCGACGGCCGCGGCCTCGAGCAGTTCTTCGGCCGGCTGCAGCAGGGCTCGCGCCTGTACGAAGGTACCGCGCCGGCCTACCTGCGCACGCACCCGCTGACCGTCGAGCGGATCAGCGACATGCAGAACCGCTCGCGCAACCTCGGCTACAAGCAGCGGGCCGACAGCGTCGACTTCCAGCTGGTGCGGGCACGCCTGCGGGTGCTGCAGGAGACCACCGTGCAGGGCTGGCGCGACCAGCTCGATTACTTCAGGAGCCAGCTGAAGAACCGCACCGCGGTCTCGGAGGCCGCGGCCTACTACGGTGCCGCGGTGGCGGCGCTCAAGCTGAGCCTGCCCGATCTCGCGGTCGAGAACGCCGTGGCCGCCCGCCGGGCGACTCCGGCCTCGTCGGCGATGCTCGACAAGCTGCTGTCGGAAGCGCGATTCGCCGCAGCCACCACCGACGAGGGGCGCGCTGCCGCACTCGAGGCCGCGCGCGATACGGCGGCCCGCTACCCGCTGTCGTTCGTCGCCGTCGGCCACTACATCGACCTGCTCAACAGGTCGAACCAGCACCAGCAGGCGATCGAGGCGCTGCGCACGCAGTCGGCGATCACGCGCAGTCAGCCCTCCTACTACGCGTTGCTCGGCCGCAGCTATGCGGCGCTCGGTCGGCAGTCGTTGCACCACCAGGCCATCGGCGAGATGTATGCGCTGCTCGGCGTGAAGCCGGCAGCGCTGCAGCAGATGGAACTCGCCCGCCGCGCCAACGACGGCGACT
>JALORV010000034.1 GCA_025458735.1 Burkholderiaceae bacterium
CGTGCACGACCTGCGCATCGCCGTACCAGGCACCGAGCCGGTCCACCACCAGCAGCGTCATGTGTCCCGCCCCAGGTAGACCGCCTGCACCGCGGCATCCGCGCGGATCTCCGCCGGCGGGCCATCGGCGATGACGCGGCCGCGCGACAGCACGATGATGCGCTCGGCGTGGCCGAAGACGACGTCCATGCTGTGCTCGGTGAACAGCACCGTGGTGCCGCGCTCGCGCGCAAGCGTGACCACCAGTGACATCAGCTCGGTGCGCTCGCCGGCGGCCATGCCGGCGGTCGGCTCGTCCATCAGCAACAACCGCGGCTTGGCGGCCAGCGCCAGCGCGAGTTCCAGCCGCTTCAGGTCGCCATAGGCCAGCGCGGCGGCCGGCAGCTCGCTGCGCGCGGCCAGCCCGACTTTCTGCAGCAACGCCTGCGCCGCAGCGCGCTCGCGCCGGTCGAGCGGCGTGCCGAGCGAGTGTGCAGCACCCGCCGCCGTGATCACCGCAAGCTGGGCGTTCTGCAGCACCGTCATCGAGGCAAAGGTCTGCGCCACCTGGAAGGTGCGGCCGATGCCCGCGTGCGCACGGGCCGCAGTCGGCATGCCGACCAGGGATCGGCCCTCGAAGACGATGCTGCCGGCATCGGGCGCGAGCTGGCCGTCGATCAGGTTGAACAGCGTCGACTTGCCGGCGCCATTCGGACCGATCAGCGCGGTGACACTGCCCGCCGGGAGCGCGAAGGAGACGCCGTCGACCGCCCGCACGCCGCCGAAGGCACGAGCCAGCCGCTCGACGGCCAGTTCGCTCATCGGCCCGCCGCCCCGGCGCGCGTGCGCAGGTAGCCGACGATGCCCTGCGGAAACAGCATCACCAGCACGACGATGATCAGGCCCAGCGCCAGCCGCCAGTACTCGGCGTGGCGGATCACCTCGGTGGCCAGGCCGTGATAGGCGATGGCACCGACGATCGGGCCCGAGAGCGTCTGCAGGCCGCCGAGCAGCACCATGACCAGCGCATCGACCGACACGGGAATCGACAGCGCGTTGGGGAATACAGCGCCTTTCTGGAATGCCTGCAGCACACCCGCCAGCCCGCCGAACAGTCCGCCGGCCACGAAGGACGACCACAGTACGAGGCGCACGTCGATGCCGAGCGCCTCGGCGCGTGCCGGCGCATCACGCGCCGCCCGCAACGCGAAGCCGTACGGCGCCAGCGCCGCCCGCCGCAGCAGGACCAGGCACACGATCACGATGCCGACGGTCAGCGCGTAGTAGACGAGCCGGGATGCCGTCGGCGGCCACACGCCAAGCACGCCGTTGTCGCCACCGGTCACGTCGATCCATTGCACTGCGACCGACCACAGGATCTGTGCAAAGGCCAGTGTCAGCATCGACGAGTACACGCCCTGGGCGCGCAGTACGAAAACGCCGGTGAGCGCCGCCGCCGCCGCCGCGACCAGCGGTGCGGCAAGCAGCGCCACGCCGAACGGCGCGCCCGCACTGCTGACGAGCAACGCCGCCGCATAGGCACCCAGTCCGAAGAAGGCGGCGTGCCCGAACGACACCAGGCCGCCATGCCCCATGAAAAACTGCAGGCTGGCAGCAAACAGCGCCAGCAGCGCCATCTCGGTGGCGATCACCAGCGCATAGTCGCCGGCGGCGACCGGCAGCACCACCAGCGCAGCCACCGCGGCGGTAGCCAGCAGGCGCGCGCGCGGGGAAGACGGACGCAGCGGCGGATGGGTAGCCGCCCGCACCGTGCGCACGGCCGCCTCCGGCCGGCCGAACAGACCGTAGGGCCGTGCAACCAGCGTCACCGCCATGGCGACGAACACCAGCACCAGCGTCGACTGCGGCAGCAGCCAGACGCCGAAGGCATGCAGCACCCCGATCGCGAGCGAGGCCCAGAAGGCGCCGGTGATCGATCCCAGCCCGCCGACGACGACGACGACGAAGGCCTCGACCAGGATCGTCAGGTCCATCTGCAGGTTGACGGTTTCGCGCGGAATCTGCAGCGCGCCGGCCAGTCCCGCCAGCCCGGCGCCGAGCGCAAACACCGCGCTGAACAGCCGCCGCTCGTTGACCCCGAGCGCGGCCGCCATCTCGCGGTCCTGCGTCGCCGCGCGCACGATCGTGCCCCAGCGGGTGCGGCGGAAAGTCCACCAGAGCGCCGCGTAGATCAGCGGGCCAACGACGGTCAGCAGCAGGTTGTACTCTGGCACAAAGGCGCCGCCGATCTCGATGGCCCCTTTCAGTCCCGGCGCCCGCGGCGCGAACACTTCCTCCGGTCCCCAGGCCGCCAGCACCAGGTCCTGCACGATCAGCGCGACACCGAAGGTCGCCAGCAGCTGGAAGATTTCCGGCGCCACGTAGATGCGCCGCAGGACGATGAACTCGATGACCAGTCCGACGACGGCGACGATCGCAGCCGCCAGCAGCACGCCGCCGAAGAAACCGAGCGGCGTGGCCGGCAGCGCGGCCGTCAGCGACACCGCAAAGTAGGCGCCCAGCATGTACAACGCGCCGTGCGCGAAATTGACGACGCGGGTGACGCCGAAGATCAGCGTCAGGCCGGCGCTGACCAGGAACAGGGTCGAGCCGTAGGAAAGCCCTGCCAGGAACTGGCCGAGTACGAGGTCCACGGGCGGGCGCAGGGTCGGTGGAGCCGGAACACCGCACCGGTCGTCGCGGCAGGCTGCCGCCGACGTCCGGCGCTACTTCATCGCTTCCGCCGGGCGCCGCGCGCGCACCTCGGCGTCGGTCGGCAGGTAGTTGCGGCCATCCGCGTAGCGCCAGTCGACCATCGTGCCGCGTCCGCCGCGCAGGTCCAGCTTGCCGACGAAGGCTCCCATGGTCGACTGGTGGTCGAGCGCGCGGAAGGTCGCCGGGCCGAACGGCGTGCTGAAGTCGAGCCCGCGCAGCGCGGCGATCAGCTTCTCGGTGTCGGTCGACTTCGCCTTGCGGATCGCCTCGAAAATTGCCACGAAGGTCGCATAGCCGACCACCGAGCCGAGCCGCGGCGTGTCGTTGTAGCGCTTGTAGTACGCGTTGAAGAACCTGGCATGTTCGGGCGTGGAGATCTGGTCCCACGGGTAGCCGGTGACGATCCAGCCCTTCGGCGTCTCGTCCTTCAGCACATCGAGGTACTCGGGTTCACCCGACAGCAGGCTGACGACCGGCACGCGCGGAAACAGCCCGCGCAGGTTGCCTTCGCGCACCAGGCGCGGCAGGTCGGCGCCGAAGGTGACGTTGAAGATCGCCTCGGGACGCGCGGCGATCAGCGCCTGCACGGTGCTGGCTGCCTCGAGCTTGCCGAGCGCCGGCCATTGCTCGGCGACGAATTCCACATCGGGCCGGCGCGCCTTCAGCAGCGCCTTGAAGCTCGCCACCGCCGACTGGCCGTATTCGTAATTCGGCGCCACGATCGCCCAGCGCTTCGCCGGCAGCTTGATCGCCTCTTCCACCAGCATCGCCGACTGCATGAACGTACTGGGCCGCAGCCGGAACGTGTAGCGATTGCCTTTTTCCCACACCAGCGCGTCGGTCAGCGGCTCAGCGGCGACGAACAGCACCTTGTTGCGCAGCGCGAACTCGGCCACCGCCAGTCCGACGTTCGACAGGAAGGTGCCCGCCAGCAGCTGCACCTTCTCGTTGGCCACCAGTTCCGTCGCCAGCCGGATCGCATCGTCCGGCTTGCCTGCGTCGTCGCGCGAGATCACTTCGATCCGGCGGCCCAGCAGGCCGCCGGCGCTGTTGACCTCTTCGACGGCCAGCTGCCAGCCCATGCGATAGGGCACGGTGAACTGCGGAATGGTCGAGTAGCTGTTGATCTCGCCGATGCGGATCGGCGCCGGCTGGGCGCCGAGCGGCCGCGCGGCGATGGCAGCCGCCGGCAGCAGCAGGAGATTGCGTCGGGTAGTCATACCGCTGGCCCTTCGTGGCGGAGGGAATAGCGCCGGAAACGCGGCGTCCGTCGACTAGAATACCGGCTTTGTTTGCAGTGCATCGGAGCCCCGCGGGTGCCTCGCCAGGCCCCGCGCCGCGCGCCGGCCGGACAGGAGTCAGTCGATGACGCATGTCGTCACCGAGTCGTGCATCAAGTGCAAGTACACGGACTGCGTCGATGTGTGCCCGGTCGACTGCTTCCGCGAGGGCCCGAACATGCTGTCGATCGATCCCGACGAGTGCATCGACTGCGCCGTGTGCATTCCCGAGTGCCCGGTCAACGCGATCTACGCCGAGGAAGACGTGCCCGAGGACCAGCGCGACTTCATCCCGCTCAACGTCGAGCTGTCCAAGCAGTGGCCGTCGATCACGCGCATGAAGCCCCACCCGGCCGACGCCGACGAGTGGAAGGACGTGCGCGACAAGCGCCATCTGCTGGAACGCTGAGCAACCGTCGCCCGGGACCGGGAGCCGCACCGGCGTCCTGCCGCTCCCGCGGCCGCTGGACGCCGACTGGCGCAAATCGGCCTGACCAATCTGGTTTACTATCCGCCGGCGCGTCGGGAGGGCGTCTGGCAGATGGATGTCAATGGCGTTGGGTTGAGCGGAGGCCGGTGTGCTTTATCACCTGCATGAACTGCAGCGCCGATTCCTGAACCCGCTGTCGGTGTGGGCGCAGGCGACTTCCGAACTTTTCTCCAGTCCGTACAGCCCCCTCGCCTACTCGCCGCTGTCCCGCCGGCTGTCAGCCGGCTACGACCTGTTGCACCGGATCGGCAAGCACTACGAGAAGCCGGAATTCGGACTCAAGACCACCCGCATCGGTGACATCGAGGTTCCGGTCGTCGAGGAAGTGACGGCCGAGAAGCCATTTTGCCGCCTGCTGCATTTCAAGCGGGTGTTCCCGGCGAAGCTGAAGTCGCGCGCCGCCGATCCGCGCGTGCTGATCGTGGCGCCGCTGTCGGGCCACCATGCCACGCTGCTGCGCGACACGGTCCGCGCGCTGCTGCCGGATCACGACATCTGGATCACCGACTGGATCGATGCCCGCCTGGTGCCGATAACGGCCGGTCCGTTCCACCTCGACGACTACGTCGACTACGTGATCGAGTTCGTGCGCACGCTGGGTCCCGATGTGCATCTGATCTCGGTGTGCCAGCCGACGGTGCCGGTGCTGGCCGCGGTGTCGCTGATGGCGAGCCGCCGCGATCCGAAGCTGCCGAAGTCGATGACCATGATGGGCGGGCCGATCGACAGCCGCCGCAGTCCGACGCAGGTCAATGCGCTGGCGATGCGCAAGAACTTCGAGTGGTTCGAGAACAACGTGATCTTCAAGGTGCCGTCGGCCTATCCCGGTTACCTGCGCAAGGTCTACCCGGGCTTCCTGCAGCATGCCGGCTTCGTCGCGATGAACCCGGACCGGCACCTGAACTCGCACTGGGACTACTACCTCGACCTCGTCAAGGGCGACATGGACGACGTCGAAGGGCACCGCCAGTTCTACGACGAGTACAACGCGGTGCTCGACCTGCCGGCCGAGTACTACCTCGACACGATCCGCATCGTGTTCCAGGAACATCGCCTGCCCAACGGCACGTGGAAGGTGCGCGGCCAGCTGGTCAAGCCAGAAGACATCTCGACCGTCGCGCTGTTCACCATCGAAGGCGAGCTCGACGACATTTCCGGCAGCGGGCAGACGCGCGCGGCGCACGACCTGTGCAAGGGAATTCCCAAGGCGCGCAAGCAGCACCTGACGGCGCAGGGCGCCGGCCATTACGGCATCTTCAGCGGGCGCCGCTGGCGCGAGCAGATCGCGCCGCAGATCAAGTCCTTCATCCGCGCCTCCGCCTAGTCGCGCCTCGCCACTTCCAGCCCGCGCGCCGGTAACCGGCCGCACCGCGTGCTCGGCCATAATGGCCGTCCCGGCTGCGTCGCCACCGTGTTGATGATGTCCCTGCCGCCCACCGCGCTGTCAGACGTACCGGCGTTGCCGCTTGTTCCGGTGGTGCCGGGGACCGGCGCGTCCCTCGCCGACCGCATCGACGCAGTGCTGCCCCAGACCCAGTGCACCAAGTGCGGCTACGACGGCTGCCGTCCCTACGCCGAGGCAATCGCCGCCGGGCGCGCTGGCATCAACCAGTGCCCGCCTGGTGGCGCCGCCGGCATCGAACGGCTCGCCGAACTGACGGGCCGGCCGGCCGAGCCGCTCGATCCGGCGCACGGAGTCGAGCAGCCGCTGCGCGTGGCGGTGATCGACGAAGCGCTGTGCATCGGCTGCACGCTGTGCATCCAGGCCTGTCCGGTGGACGCCATTGTCGGCACCGCGCGGCGCATGCATACGGTGATCGATGACTGGTGCAACGGCTGCGACCTGTGTGTCGCGCCCTGTCCGATGGACTGCATCGCGATGGTGCCGGTGCAGCCGGCGCGCCGCTGGACCGACGCCGACGCCGCGACGTCGCGCGCGCGCCATCTCGCGCGCGGGCTACGGCTCGCACGCGAGCGTGAGGAGCGTGCTGCCCGCCTGCTGCTGAAAGCCCATGACAAGCTCGAGGAGCTTGCGCAGCGCGACGATCTGGCCCCCGCGGCGCTGGCGCGCAAAGTGGCCGTGGTGCAGGCGGCCATCGAGCGCGCCCGCGCCCGGCGTGCCGCGGTGGACAAGCCATGAACCCGGC
>JALORV010000424.1 GCA_025458735.1 Burkholderiaceae bacterium
TAGGCCGCGGTCAGCGTCGCGGCCAGCCACAGCGTGGCGGCGGTCGCCGACATGCCGCCGGGCGGCAGGAACAGCAGCACGAAGCCGATCGTCAGCGGCGGCATCGCCACCAGCACCGGCCGCAGCACGCTGCCGCGCGCCTTGGCGCGATCGACCCAGGCGCCGAGCAGCGGATCGATGAAGGCGTCGGCCAGGCGGGTGGCGAGCAACACCAGTCCGATCACCGACAGCGCCAGTCCGGTGGCCTCGTAGTAGAACTTCGGCACCAGCACATAGACGGGCAGCGCCATCATCGCCAGCGGCGCGCCCAGCAGTCCGTAGGCGGCCAGGCGCCGCGAGGAAAACTCGGCCGCCGGCTCGGCGGCGACGGCCGCGCGAGCGGTCGACGGCACGGCGGCGATCATCGGCGGCTCGTCTGCATGGGTGCGGTGGGGTGGCGGTCGGGGGCGCGGTCAGCGCTGCAATGGCGCGTATCGAAACAGGTCGCGGGTCGAAACAGGGCGCGGGTCGAAACAGGGCTCTCAGTTCAGTTGCGCGCGGCCGACAGCAGGCTGGCGCGCAGTTGCGGCGCGCTGGTCCGGGGGTCGAGCCAGATCGCGAAGAAAGCACGGCCGAATTCGGGGTCGGCCACTTCGCCGAGCGCGCGCCCGTCCAGATAGAAGCGCGTGCCGCCGCCCGGGCGATAGATGCCGACCAGGCTTTGCCCCGCCTTCACGTCGGGAAACAGGCCCGCCATTTCGCCGAGCCAGCGCTGCTGCTGGGCCGCCGTCCCCAGGCCGAGCCGCGCGATCTCGTCGCGGCTGCGCTCGGCAATGGCGCGGCCGTCGAGGCTGCGCGCATAGGTGATCTCGAGCGCGAACGGCTGCGCCGAGGGATTGGCCGCATCGAAGGCGCGCGGCACGAACATGCGGGCGTCGTAGATGTGCAGGCCAAACCACGTGAGCCGCCCGCTTGGCGTGGCGCGGGCATCGTCGATGTGGCGCAGCACGTGGGCCGGCGCGCTGGCGGCGACCGAAGCGTGCGCGAAGGCCGCCGTGGTCAGGCAGGCGGCGGCCAGCAGCAGCGTCGCCAGCAGCCGGAAGCCGGTCCCGGCTGCGGTCGGGCGAGCGGCGAGCGGGCGCGCCACGGCGCGCGGTTCAGCGTGCGACCAGCGTGTACTGGATGACATCGGTGTTCTCCCGAGCGAAGGCGGCTTCGCAGTAAGCCAGGTAAAAGTCCCAGATGCGCACGAAGCGCTGGTCGAAGCCGAGCGCGCGTACCGCCGGTGATGGCAGCATGCCGCCGGGGAAGATGTACTGCTGGATGAAGTCGGTGCCGCGGCGATAGCGCTCGAACAGGGCGTCGTCGATGACGATGGTCTGCAGGCAGGCGCGTGCGCCCGGCTTCAGGCAACGCCTGAGCGTGGCGAAGTACGAGGCCCAGTACGCTTCGCCGACCGCTTCGAACATCTCGATCGAGGCGACGCCGTCGTACTGCCCGTGGTGGTCGCGGTAGTCCTGCAGCCGCAGGTCGGCGTCGAAGCCCGCTCGCTGCAGGCGGGCCTGCGCATAGGCGAGCTGTTCCGTCGACAGCGTCAGGCCGGTGACTGCGTGGCCGCGCCGCGCCGCCGCTTCCGCCAGTCCGCCCCAGCCGCAGCCGATCTCGAGCAGCTGCGCGCTGGCCGGCAGCTCGAGTTCATCCAGCACGCGGGCGTACTTGGCGTGCTGCGCCTCGACCAGCTCCGACGGCGACGCCACCGCGTGCGGGTCGGCACGCTGCGCGAACAGCGCGCTGGAGTAGGTCATCGTCGGGTCCAGCCACAGCCCGTAGAAGGCGTTGCCGAGGTCGTAGTGCGCGTGGATGTTGCGGCGGGCCTGTGCACGCGTGTTGCGGTTCAGCAGGTGGCGCAGGCGGTAGGCAAGCCGTCCGATGAACGAGCCGTAGATCACGTCCTCGGCGGCAGTGCGGTTGGCGATGAAGAACTCCAGCAGCCGCACCAGGTCGTGCGTGTTCCAGTCGCCGTCGATGTACGACTCGGCAAAGCCGATGTCGCCGCTGCGCAGCGCGGCGCGGATCAGGTTCCAGTTGGCGAGCTGCAGGTCGGCGCGCTCGGCCGAGCGCAGATCGCCGAAGTAGGCGTGCTGGCCGTCGGGAAAGGTGACGTCGAGGCGGCCGTGCCGCATGCGCTCCAGCAGCCGCAGGGCGAGACGGGCATCGGCAGGAAAGCGCGCGGTGTCCAGACCGGCGCGCGCGTCGAAGGCGAGTTGGCTCATGGCGTCAGCGGGTGACCTGAAGTTCCGGTGGGGCCGGTTTGGAAACGAAGGGCACGCGCTTGAGCCACAGTCTCAGCGCCTGCCAGTGGATGCGGGCGATCACGCCGAACGTGAAGGCCGGATAAGCGATCAGGGCGCGCAGCAGCGCGCGGTCGTCCAGCGTTTCGAGTTCGCCCGAGAGCGAAGTCTTCAGCAGCGGGCCGGTGTCGTCGTCGTGGTCGACGCAGCCGATCCAGCGGGCCTGCCCGCCCTCGGCGCGTGGGCCGCACAGCAGGAAACGGAAGCGGTAGCCGCCTTCGATGCGGCAGAACGGCGAAACATGAAAGACCTTGCGCGCCTGCAGCGACTCGCCGTTGCGCAGCGGCTGGCCGTCGGCGTTCTCCAGCAGGTAGAAGTGGCGCTCGCCGAAGGTGTTGTTGACCTCGCAGACGATGGCCCGCAGCGCGCCGTCGGTGCGATGCGCAAACCAGAAGCTGACCGGGTTGAACACGTAGCCCAGCACGCGCGGGAAGGTGTGCAGCCAGACTTCACCGCTTGCGTCGTCGATGCCGGACTGCCGCAGCAGGCCGTCGATCCACGCCAGCATCGGTCCGCCGTCGCCATGGTCGCGGTCGTTCACGGCAAAGACGCCGGCGCGGTTGAAGCGCAGCAGGCGGCTGGCGAGCGGCTTGCGCGCCAGCGACCGCAGCGGCAGCCGCAGGAAATAGCCCGGGTAGGCGAAGGCGTGACGCGTCGGGCGCATCCGCACGTGGCGGATCTGGCCAAAGCCGATCAGGGGGCTGGGGGCAACGGGCGGGTTCACGCGGCGCGTCGGGGGCAGGGTGGCAGGCAGCGGGATGGCGTCAGAAAGTCGACGTAGTTTACACAATGAACTGGATAGTTCAAGTCAAAACGATGTGGTAGGATTCGCACACTGAAGTCAACTCGCGGCCGGACGCATGCCTGGGCCGCAGGGAGTGGGTATGGCCATCGCGGTGGCCGCGGTCGAACCGCGGCGCTTGTCGCTCAAGGAACAGCAGCGCTGGCGGCGGCGGCCATGGTGCGGCTGCTGGAGCGCACGCTGGCAGTCGTTGCCGCCCAGCCCGAGTCGGCAGCGCCCGTTGACAAGCTCAAGGCGATCGTGCGCTGGGCTGTGCACGAGCACCTGCGCGGCCAGATGCCGTCGCTGCCGTCGACCCGCTCGACGCTGCGCGACGCGCTGGTGCGCAACAAGCATTACATCGAGCGGCTGATCGAGGTCAGCGAGCGGCTCGGGGGCTGGATCGAGCAGGCGCAGGGCCGCGGCGAGATCTCGACCTCGCTGCCGCCGGAGGTCGTTCTTTACACGCTGTACGCGCGTGCCTGCGATCCGGTGTCCGACTACCTGAAGCTCTCCGGCAACTATTCTGACGACGAGATCGTCGAACTGGTGACGACGACCTGCTTCGCGGGCCTGTCGGCGCGCCCGTCCTGAGCGCACTGCGCGCGCCGGCATCCCTGTTTC
>JALORV010000425.1 GCA_025458735.1 Burkholderiaceae bacterium
GGCCACACCGGGGTCACGATGACGACCCGGTCGCCGGGATCGATCAGCGCCTGGTCGATCAGCGACAGCGCGTGCACGCCGGCGCTGGTGGCCGCGATGCGCTCGGGCGCGATCGGCACGGCCGGCCGGTGCAGGCGCGTGCAGTACTGGGCGAGTGCCTCGCGCAGCTCGATGAGGCCGAGGTTGTGGTTGTAGAAGGTCTCGCCAGCGTCGAGCGCGGCCGTGGCAGCTGCGCGGATGAAGGCGGGCGTGACCTGGTCGCCTTCGCCAAACCAGAACTTCAGGACGTCGCTGCGGCCGAGGCCGGCGTTGGCGACCTCGCGGATGCGGGAGGCGGGCAGATCGAGGATGGTGGTGCGGATCATCGGCGGATTATCGCAACCGGTGCCTGGCCACCGCGCAACCCCCCGCCGGCAGTTCAGCGGTGATCAACGGTTACTTCGTCCATTGCGCTGCCGGCCCCTTGACTTATAGTGCGCCGCTCGCGTCGGGCCGTCCCGGCCCCGCGGCTGCTGCGACTTTCCTGCTGGAGGTTGTCATGGGCTGGATCATCGTGCTGGTCATCATTGCGGTCGTCGTTTTCTGGGCGGTCGGTGCCTACAACCGCCTGGTCAGCCTGCGCAACAAGTTCAAGAACGCCTTTGCGCAGATCGACGTGCAGCTGAAGCGCCGCTACGACCTGATCCCGAACCTGGTCGAGACCGCCAAGGGCTACATGAAGCACGAGCGCGAGACGCTCGAGCGGGTGATCGCCGCGCGCAACACGGCGGTGACCGCCAATGCCGCCGCCGCTGCCGATCCCGGCAGCGCCGGTGCGATGCAGGGCCTGATCACGGCCGAGGGCGCGCTGTCGGGCGCGCTGTCGCGGCTGTTCGCGTTGGTCGAGGCCTACCCGGACCTGAAGGCCAACCAGAACATGATGCAGCTCACCGAGGAGCTGACCGGCACCGAGAACAAGATCTCGTTCGCGCGCCAGGCCTTCAACGACTCGGTGATGAGCTACAACACCGCCTCGCAGCAGTTCCCGACCAACGTGATCGCCGGCATGTTCTCCTTCGGCCCGGCCGAACTGCTGGCCGCCACCGAGAGCGACGAAGAGCGCAAGGCCGTCCGCGTGCAGTTCTGAGCTGCGCGCCGGCCGCAGCCGCACCATGCCATCGCGGCGGGTGCGGCGGCCGCGGCCGGTGCCGCTCGTCCGGTGACGGCCCCGGCCTTCCGCCCGCATGAATTTCTTCGAGCACCAGGAACTCGCCCGCCGCAACAGCCGGCGCGTGATCGCCGTCAACCTTGCAGCCACGGTGCTGTATCACGCGGTGCTGCTGCCGGCGGGCGCACGCTGGATCTCGTCGCAGCTGCCCAACGGTTTCTACTTCACCAATACCGTCGTCGTGCTGGGCCTGATCCTCGGCGGCACCTGGCTCGAGATGAACCGGCTGAAGGCCGGCGGCGCGGCGGTGGCGCAGATGATCGGTGCGCGCGAGGTCGACACCTCGGCCGGTGCCGCGCGTATTCGTGATGGACCAGGAAAACGCGATCAACGCGTTCGCAGCCGGCCACTCCATCGACGATGCCGTCGTCGCCGTGACCCGCGGCACGCTGACGCGCCTCACGCGCGACGAACTGCAGGGCGTGATCGCGCACGAGTTCTCGCACATCCTCAACGGCGACATGAAGCTCAACCTGCGGCTGATCGGCGTGCTCTATGGCCTGCTGATCGTCGCGCTGGCCGGCCGCTTCCTGCTGGAGATCGGCGGCCGCGGGCGCAGCGGTGGCGACCGTTCGAGCGGCAGCGCGGTGTTCGCGCTGTTTGCCGCCGGGCTGACGCTGTGGATCCTCGGCTACATCGGCGTGTTCTTCGGCCGGCTGATCAAGGCCGGCGTGTCGCGCCAGCGCGAGTTCCTGGCCGATGCCAGCGCGGTGCAGTTCACGCGCAACCCGGAAGGCATCGGCGGCGCACTGCGCAAGATCGCCGGGCTGAGCGCCGAGTCCGGGCTCGGTTCCCGCATCGAGCACACGCAGGCCGAGACGCTGTCGCACCTGTTCCTCGGCGCCGCGCGGCCGAGCTTCGTGCGCGGGCTGTTTGCAACGCATCCGCCGCTGGACGAACGCGTGCGGCGCATCTTCGGTCGCGCACTGCCGGCTTTGCCGGCACCGGAAAATGCGGTGGCGCTGGCGCTCGGCGGCCTGGCGCCGGCCGCGCCGTCGCGCCCGCGTTCACCGATCGAGTTCGTGCCGGGGCGCGCCGGCGCAGCGGCCGAGGCCGCGCTGGTCGCCACTGCCGGTCCGCTGCCGGTTGCGGCAAGCCCGGTGGCGGGCCTGATGGCTGCCGGCGCGGCGGCCACGGTGCAGGTGGCCTCCGACATCGGCAATGTGCGGCCGCCGCACCGCGACTTCGCGCTCGACGACGCGCAGCGTGCGCTGCTGGCTTCGCTGCGACAGGCGGCCACCGACGGCACGCGCGCACAGCTGCTGGTGCTGGCGCTGCTGCTGGACGGCGATGCCGAGCTGTCGGCGCAGCAGCGCGCGCTGGTCGCCGAGGCCTACGGCAGCGAGGCGGCGCGGATCGCCGACGGCTACCGCGAGCGGGCGCAGCGGCTGCCGCCCGGCGCGAGCCAGCCACTGGTGGACGTGGCGATGCCGGCGCTGCGCAAGCTGCCCGAAGAGGCGCGCGCCCTGCTGCTGCGGACGGCGCACCTGGTGATCGCCGCCGACGGCCGGCTCACGGTGCGCGAGTATCTGCTGTTCACGATCCTCAAGCGGCGCCTCGGCCCGGCATCGGGGCAGTCGGTGCCCGTGCGTCACGCCACGCTGGCGCCGCTGGCGCGCGAAGCCGGCCTGGTGCTGTCGCTGGTGGCGGCGGTGCGCCTGCCCGAGCGCGCGCAGCACGCGTTCAACGCCGGTGCAGTGCTGGTGCGCGAAGCCGAGTTGCCGTTCGTGGCCGCCGCCGAGGTGCGGCTCGACGACGTGACCGCGGCGCTCGACACCCTGAACCAGCTGGCGCCGCTGGCCAAGCCGCAGCTGATCAAGGCGGCCACGGCGGTTGCCTTCGTCGACGATCACACCAACTGGAAGGCGGCCTCGGCGCTGCGCATGATCTGCGCGACGCTCGATGCGCCGCTGCCACCGCAGGTGATCGAGGCCGAGGGACTGTAGCGGGGATCGCGCCGGCGCGGCGCGACGCAGCGCGTGCTTCAGCGCCAGACTTCGCCCAGCAGCGCGGCGGTGCCGGCCAGCACCGCCACCACGGCCAGCACGATGGCGCCGGTGCGCAGTGCGCGCAAAGCCGCCGAGCCGTCGCGGCTGAAGGCGAATCCGATCAGCGGCAGCACGACGGCCAGCAGCAGCGCGGTGGCCGCAACTTTCAGCGCGATTTCCTGCCAGGGCTGCATGGGTCCGGATCCGGGTCGGTGAATCAGTGCAAGCGTAGTCGCCGCTGC
>JALORV010000426.1 GCA_025458735.1 Burkholderiaceae bacterium
GCCGCCGATCGGCATCGCCGGCAGCGCGGCGATCGCGAAGGCAGCAAGCACGGCCCCCGCGCCGAGCACCGCCATGCCCCCGATGATCCACGGCGTGCGGCGGCCGCCGACATCGGAACCGTAGCCGAGATGCGGCCGCAGCATCTGGATGGCGTAATGCAGCCCGACCAGCACGCCCGGCAGTGTCGCCGGCAGCGCCAGCTCGACCACCATCACGCGGTTCATCGTCGAGGTCGTGAGGATGACGATGGCGCCGAGCGCGGTCTGCACCAGCCCGAGACGCACGATGCCGAGCCAGCCCAGCGGCTTCACGCGCCACCTCGTGCCATGGCACCGACGGCGAAGGCACTGACCAGCATGCCGAGCACGTAGAAGTTGACGCCGAGCGCGCTGTACCAGGTGGCCCGAGCAGCAGGGCGACAACGACTGCCTGCGGCAGCGCCATGACGGCGCAGGCCACCCAGGCCGCCCGCTGCGCCCCCAGCTGCACCGGCAGCGACGCGACGCCCATGCGCGCATCGCCGCGCATCGACTTGAAGTCGTTGAGGGTCATGATGCCGTGGGCCCCGAGGCTGTACAGCCCAGATCCATGGCAGGCCCTCGTAGCACAGGCCGACGGCGGCATTGCCCCACCAGCCGTTCTGCTTCAAGCGCACCGGTGGCGCGCTGTACAGCCAGGCCAGCACCAGTCCGAACGTCGCCGCAGCCAGGACCCACGGCCCCAGCAGCGCGGCCACCGCGAACGAGAGGGCGGTCCAGAGGATCGCAATGTTGAGCCCCCAGCGGCCGGGAATGCGGCCGGAAGGAATCGGCCGATCGGGCTCGTTGATGGCATCGACATGGCGGTCGAACCAGTCGTTGACGGCCTGGCTCGTGGCGCAGACCATCGGGCCGGCGAGGAAGATGCCGAGGGCGATCAGCGGCCATAGCCGGTCCGGCGGCACGCCGGACGAGACGACGCCGCAGCCGAACGCCCACATCGGTGGGAACCACGTGATCGGCTTGAGGAGCTGCAGGACCGCGCCCGGGGCGGGCCAGGGAGCCAGCGAAGTCGCCATCGCGCCACCATAGGCGCGACACCGCGATGTGTCAATCTGCGCTTACAGAAAAAGTGTCAACCGAGCGAGGTCGGTTTTGGTCCGGCCTTGCTGGTCGCAGGCAGCCGGCCTTACGGACTGCGGCCGGCAGGCTCGGACTCGTCGGCCTCCTGCTCGTCGCTCAGGCCGTAACGGCGCAGCTTGACGTACAGGCTCTGGCGGCTCAGCCCGAGCATCTCGGCGGCGGACGCCCGGTTGTCGTTGGTCAGCTCCAGGGCAGCCTCGATGCAGAGGCGCTCGATGACGTCGGTCGTATCGCGCACGAGATCCTTGAGCGGAACGCGCCCGATCAGCTCGGTGAAGTGCTCGATCGAGCGCGGCAGCTCGGCCGCGCTGCGGCCCTCGCCGAACTGGCTGGCGTTGCGCACGGTGAACCCGAGGCAAGGCGGATCGCCTTCGGGCACCGACACCGCCGAGATCTCGACCTTGGTCGTGGACCCGAACTGGCCCCGCACTTCGGTCGCGAACATGCGTACCGAGCCGTGCTGCCGCAGGTTCGACAGCAGCACTTCAAGATCGACCCCAGGACGGCCGAGCCAGCGTGACAGCAGCTCCCCGCGCGCCTGCTCCTCGGCGCCCAACTGCGCCAGGTCGAGGAACGCCATGTTGGCGGTCAGGATCTTGCCGCTCAGGTCGGTCACCACCAGGCCGTCAGGCAGGCGCTCGACCACCTGCAGGAGGCGCGACTGCGCCGGCGTGACCACGGCTGCGCGCGGATCGCCGTGCAGCGGCAGCAGACGCACCAGGCAGAAAGCCTCGGCCTCGTGCCGGAACAGCGAGACGGAAACGACGTGGCGCGCCTGCCCGTCGGCGCTGCGTACGACGACGTCTTCGGCCCGCCCGGTCGCCTTCAGCGTGGCCAGCTGCGCCTGCACCGAGCGCAGACCCTCGGCATCGAAGCCGTAGGGGAACGTGCGCGCAGCGGCGCCCCGCTTGCCGCCCTCGTTCAGCAGGCGCATCGCCGTCGGATTGGCCTCGACCACCTTCATCGTCGATGCGTTGATGATCAGCACAGCCTCGGACGCCAGCTGGAACAGCAGCCGATAGCGCGTTTCGGCATGCCGCAGGCGCGAGTACTCGCGCTCCATCGAGCGCTGCGCATCCATCAGGCTTTGCTGCAGCGCGGACATGGTCCGCAGGTCGCGACCCAGCGCGACCACGCGCCCACGCCGACCGGTGCGAACGGCCGAATACAGGATGGGCACGTCCGTGCCGCCGGAGACGGGGTGGTTCAACTGGCGCCAGCGTGGCGCAGCGTCCTCCGCGACGTCTTTCAGCAGCGCCTCGACCTTGGGGCGGCTCTCGCTGGTGACGATGTCGGACCAGGACTGGCCGACCCACTTGCTGTCGCCGTCCAGGGGTATGTCCTTGCTGCCGAAGGCTACGTCGCGGATGGTGCCGTCGGCGTCCATCACCAGGGCGACATCGGTGGCGGCGACGATGATGCGGGCTGCAGCCTCTGCGTCGAGATTGCCCAGCGTCTGCTGGGGCGCCGTCATCTTTCTCACGGTACGCACGATCCTGTCATTGTCGCGGCGTCCGTGATCA
>JALORV010000427.1 GCA_025458735.1 Burkholderiaceae bacterium
GGCAGCAGCTCCGGCCGGCAGCGCCGGGTCGGGCGGGCGCTGAGGCCTCAGGCCGCGGCCCGCGGCTTCTGCTTGCGTCTCTTGGTGAGCCGGTCGAACAGCCAGCGCGGCAGCCACTTGAGCACGACGCCGACCACGCCCATCTGCCACGGAATCGTCCGGTAGCGCACGCCCGCTTCGATCGCATCGGCGGCGCGCGGCGCGAAGTCCGCCGCTTCCATCAGGAACGGCATGCGGTACGGATTCTTCGCGGTGAGCTCGGTGCGGATGAAGCCGGGCGAGACCGTCACCACGGTGACGCCGGCTTTCGCCATTTCCACCCGCAGGCTCTCGCAGTAGGTGATGACCGCCGACTTCGAGGCGCAGTAGGCCTCCGAGCCCGGCAGGCCGCGAATGCCGGCGACGCTGGCGATGCCGGCCAGCGTGCCGCGGCCGCGCGCCTTCATCGGGGCGATGAAAGGATGAAAGGTCGCCGCCATCGCCAGCACGTTGGTGTCGAACACGCGCCGGAACTGCGCCAGGTCCTCGAAGTGCTCGGTCTTGACGCCAACCGAGATGCCGGCGTTGGCGATGACGATGTCGGCGCCGCCGGTGGCGGCATCGAATTCGCGGCCGGCCGCGACCAGTGCAGCGGTGTCGGTGACGTCGACCGCGTAGCGATAGTGGCGGCCGGGCAGCTCGGCGAGCAGCGCATCGAGCGCTTCATGCCGGCGCGCAACCAGTCCGAGCGTGGCGCCGCGGCGCGCGAACTCGCGCGCCAGCGCCGCGCCGATGCCGCTGGAGGCGCCGGTGATGAAGACGTTTTTCGCCATGGCGTTGCCAGTTTACGCAGCGTCGCGCCGGACGGCATGACACTGCCGCGTGGCAAACGGATGTCGTCGGCCCGCCGCGCCACGGCGGCTGGCAGCGCGCGCTACTTCTTGCCTTTTTCGGCGCGCGAGCGCTGGACCAGGTAGTCGAGCACGACGAGGCTGCCCTCGCGCGAGCCGACCATCGACGGCGCCGTCATGAAGCGACCGTCGACCGCCATCATCGGCGTGCCATCCACCTTGTAGGCGCGCCAGATCTGGCCGGCACGGTTGGCCTTGGAGGCGACCGAGAACGAGTTATAGGCGTCCAGCCACTGCTTGCGGTCGATGCCGTTGGCGGCCATGAAGTCGGCGATCTGGTCGGAGTTGATCATCGGCTGCCGGTTCTTCTGGATCGCGACGAAGACCTTCTCGTGCAGCTCCGGCAGCTTGCCGAGCGCTTCCAGCGCGTAGTAGATGCGCACGTGCGGCATCGTGCTGTTGTCCCAGGCGATCGGAATGCGGCGGTACTCGATGTCGGCGCCCTGCTTCTTCTTCCAGCCGGCGAGGAAGGGCTCGTAGGAGGCGCAGTGCGGGCACGAGTACTGGAAGAACTCCAGCACCTCGACCTTGTTGCCGGATTCGGTCGGCACCGGCTGCTTGAGCACGGTGAAGTCCTTGAGTTCCTGTGGCGCGCGGGCCTGGGCGCGCGCAAGCAGCGGCAGCGCCGCCGAGGCGGCGGAAGCGATCAGCAGGTGGCGGCGGGTCGACATTTCAGCTTCTCCATTCGGGCAGCCCGCGGGCGGGCAGGTTTCGGATTCAACGCGCATGCGACCGCGCGCGCTGACAGTAGTTCATGCGAGGGGTACGGGCGGCGGACGGATGGCGGCGCCTGGCAAGGGGGCAGGGTCGCGGCGCTCAGCGCACCTTGATCAGCTGCACGTCGATGCCATTTTCGACCATGGTCTTGCGCATGCGGTTGACGTCCTCGACATTACCGTACGGGCCAAGCCGCACGCGGTACAGCGTGGTGCCGTCCTGCTCGCGCGGATAGACCTTGGCATCGAAGCCGAGCAGCGCAAGCCGCGCGCGCATTGCATCGGCATCCTCGGGGGTCTTGAAGGCACCGGCCTGCAGCAGATAGCGCGAACCGTCGTCCGGAACGGCCGCCACGCCCTTTTCGGCCGGCGGCGGCGCGGCTTTCGGATCAGTCGCGGGGTCGAGCTTCGGTGCCGGAACCGCAGTCGTGTCGGGGCTGCGCGGCGCACCCTGCAGGGCCTTGTTCGGATCGGGCAACTGGCCGCCGGCGAGCGTGCCGCCGCGCTGTCGCAGGTGGGATGGTGTCGTCATCGGCGCGCAGTTTACTTGGGTCGGCAGCGCAGTCGTTCCCTCGTGCGCCAGGCGAACGACGCGCCGCCTACATCTTCTCGGGCGCCGACACCCCCAGCAGCCGCAGCCCGTTGCGCAGCACCTGCCGTGTGGCCAGCAGCAGCGAGAGACGCGCCGTGCGCACCTCGGCTTCGTCGACCAGCACGCGCTCGGCGTTGTAATAGCCGTGGAAATCGGCTGCCAGGTCCTTCAGGTAGTAGGCCAGCTGATGCGGCGCCAGCTCGCCGGCTGCTTCGGCCAGCACATCCGGATAGGCCGCCAGCCGGTTGAGCAGCGACTGCTCGCGTGCGCCCACGAGCGGCGCGAGGTCGGCGGCCTGCACTGCCGCGGCATCCGGCACGACATGGCCGCGCTCGGCGGCCTGCTGCAGCACCGAGCAGATGCGCGCATGCGCGTACTGCACGTAGTAGACGGGGTTGTCCTCGGACTGCGACAGCGCGAGGTCGACATCGAAGGTGAACTCCGCATCGGCCTTGCGTGCCACCAGGAAGTAGCGCGTGGCGTCGCGCCCGACCCACTCGAGCAGGTCGCGCAGCGTGACATAGGTGCCGGCGCGCTTGCTCATCTTCACTTCCTCGCCGCCCTTGGTCACCCGCAGCATCTTGTGCAGCAGGTAATCCGGGTAGCCGCGCGGCACGGCGAGCCCGAGGCTCTTCGCCGCTGCCTGCACGCCGGCGCGCACGCGCGCGACCGTGCCGTAGTGGTCCGTGCCCTGGATGTTGATCACCTTCTCGAAGCCGCGCCGGAACTTGTTCAGGTGATAGGCGACGTCCGGCACGAAGTAGGTATAGCTGCCGTCGGACTTGCGCATCACGCGGTCCTTGTCGTCCTTCGGCGGGCCGCCGTGGCCGGCGAGATCTTCGAACTCGGTCGTCTTCAGCCACAGCGCCGATTCGAACTCGTAGGTCATGCCGGAGTCGACCAGCGCCTTCACGGCGCCCTCGACCTTGCCGTCGGAGTACAGCGACGACTCCAGGAAGTAGTGATCGAAGCCCACGCCGAGCGCGGCGAGGTCCGCATCCTGCTCATTGCGCAGGTAGACGACCGCAAAGTGGCGCACGGCTTCGAGGTCGCCCGGATCGCCGCTCGCCGTCACCGGCGCGCCATCGCGCGCGGT
>JALORV010000428.1 GCA_025458735.1 Burkholderiaceae bacterium
CAGCGATGGCAGGCGGAACAGCGAATTCTCGACGGTCATCGGAACCCCCGTGGTCGGGGCGGCCACCATGAAGGCAGCCGGCTTGCTCTCGTCATTGTCGACGATCGCCGCCACCGCACCATGACGCAAACGGGATCGTCAGCCGATCGTCTCGACCTGCACCAGACAGTCGTAGAAAGTCGCCGCGCGCCCGATGTCGGTCAGCGCGGCACTCGTGACTTCGTTCACATTGCGGCCATCGGCACTGAGCTTCTTCCACCAGATCGACAGCGCCACTACGCACCCAGGACGCGCCCGGTTGCTCACACGCGCCCGCAACTGCAGCGAGCCGCGATCGTTGAACACCCGCACCGTGGCGCCGTCAACGATTTGGCGCATTGCGGCATCGTCCGGATGGATCTCGAGCACGGGTTCACCCTCAGTGGCGCGCAGGCTGGTGACGTTGACGAAGCTCGAATTCAGGAAGTTGCGCGCCGGCGGCGAGATCATTGCCAGCGGGAAGCGCTGCGCCAGCGCGGGATTGGACACCGGTCCTTCGTTGGGCGGCACGTAGGCCGGCAGCGGGTCGACCCCGATCCGGGCCAGCGATTCCGACCAGAACTCGCATCGGCCCGACGGTGTCGGAAACCGTCCCTCCGCAAACGGCGCGTGCACCGCCGGCAGGTCGAGGCGCTCCCAGCCCGCCTGCTTCAGCCGCGGCCAGTCGAACTTCGCGGTCGGCCCGCTGAGCACAAAGGCCTGCGCCGCCAGTTCATCGTCTTTCTCGCGGAAGGCGGGGTCCGTGTAGCCCATCGCCGCCGCCAGGCGCCGGAAGATCTCGCTGTTCGGCAGAGCCTCGCCGAGCGGCTCGATCGCCGGGTTGTTCGCGAGCAGGTACAGGTGACCGTAGGACTTGTGCACGTCGAGGTGCTCGAGCTGCGTTGTGGCCGGCAGCACGAAGTCGGCGTAGTCGGCGGTGTCGGTCTGGAAGTGCTCGAGCACGACGGTGAAGAGATCCTCGCGCGCGAAGCCGCGCTCCACCTCGGCCGAATTCGGCGCGACCGCCACCGGGTTGCTGTTGTAGACGATCAGCGCTTCGATCGGCGGCGCGGCGTGCAGCAGATCGTGCCCGATCGTCGACATGTTGATCGTGCGCGGCGTGCTTCCGCCCAGCAGGTCAGGCCGGTAAAGGCGTGCGCTGTCGACCGGATAGTTGCCGCTGGTCGACAGCAGCACGCCGCCGGCGGGATCGCGCCAGTGCCCGGCGAGCGCCGGCAGGCAGGCCACGGCGCGCACCGCGTTGCCGCCGCCGGCGGCGCGCTGCATGCCGTAGTTGAGGCGGATCGCGGCGGGTCGGATCTCCCAGTACTCGCGCGCAAACTGCTCGACTTCGGCGGCCGTGATGCCGCAGATCGCGGCAACGCGCGCGGGGTCGAACTCCCTGGCACGGGCCGCCAGCGGCTCGAAGCCGAGCGTATGTCGCTCGATGTAGTCGCGGTCGAGCCAGCCCTCGCGGATCAGCACGTGCGCCACGCCGAGCGCGAACGCACCGTCGGTGCCGGGCAGCAGGGCGATGTGCTGGTGGCACTTTTCCGCAGTCAGCGAGCGGTAGGGATCGATCGCGATGAGCTTCGCGCCGCGCCGCTTGGCCTCCTGCGCACGGCTCCACAGGTGCAGGTTGGAGGCGATCGCATTGGTGCCCCAGAACACGATCAGCCGGGCGTTGCCGAACTGCTCGACATCGGTGCCGTCGCGCGTGCCGAGCGTCGCCTGCAGTGCCTCGGCGCCGGCCGTCGCGCAGATCGTGCGATCGAGGAAGCTTGCACCCAGCCGGTGGAAGAAGCGCTGCGCCATCGCCTCGCCCTGCACCATGCCCATCGTGCCGGCGTAGCTGTAAGGCACGATGCGTTGCGGATCGATCGCGGCGACTGACTTCAGCCGCGCTGCGATCTCGGCAAGCGCGGACTCCCAACTCACGCGCTCGAAGCGGCCTTCGCCCTTGCGCCCGACCCGCTTCAGCGGATGCAGCAGGCGGTCCGGGTGGTAGGTGCGCTCCAGATACCGGCTGACCTTGGTGCACAGGCTGCCCGCCGTGGTCGGGTGCGAGGGACCGCTCGCACGACTTCGGTGCCGGGGTCGGCTTCCGCCATCGTCAACCTGCGGGCGGGCGGCTCGCGACCAGCCGCGCGAAGAACTGTTCGCAGGCCGCGACCTGCTCCAGCGTGATGTACTCGTTCGGCTTGTGGGCCTGGTCGATCGAACCCGGACCGAGCACCACGGTGGGTATGCCGGCATGCTGGAACACCGGCGCTTCGGTCGCGAAGCTGACGGCGCCGGTGCCCAGGCGGGCGGTCTGCGCCAGCTCCATCGCCCAGCGCACCAGCGGCGCATCGTCCGCGATGCCGTAGGCCGGCAGATCGAGCCCCATCGCGAACGCGATGTCCGACTCGGGCGCGACGGCGCGCATGCGCGGCAGCAGTTCACCGCGGGCGAAGTCGAGGATCGGCTGCGTCAGTGCATCGTGCGAGGTGGCCGGCGTGTTGCGCATCTCGAACTCGAAGGCGCAGTCGCGCGGCACCACGTTGGTGGCGATGCCGCCGCGGATCACGCCGGTCTGCAGCGTCGAGTACGGCACGGCGAAGCGCTCGTCGCGGGGTTCCTCCCGCGCCTGCCGGTCGGCCAGCGCGCGGATGAAGGCAATCAGTTGCGCCGCGTACTCGATGGCATTCACTGCGGTGGGCGTCAGCGACGAGTGCGCCTCGCGCCCGCGCACCGTGCAGCAGAAGTCCCGCTTGCCCTTGTGCGCGACGATCGCACGCATGTCGGTCGGCTCGCCGATGATGCATCCGGCCGGCCGGATGCCACGGTCTGCCAGGTCGGCCACCAGCCCGCGTACGCCGAGGAAGGTCGTCTCCTCGTCGTAGGTGAGCGCCAGGTGCACCGGCATCGTCTGCTGCGCGGCGAGGAAGCGCGGCGCCCACGCCAGCGCAATCGCGATGAAGCCCTTCATGTCGGCCGTGCCGCGGCCATGGATGCGGCCGTCGGCGTGGTGCGCGCGGAACGGGTCACTCGCCCAGTCCTGGCCGTCGACCGGCACCGTGTCGGTATGGCCCGACAGCACGATGCCGCCGCTGTGCACACTGTCCGCATCGTCGGCCAGCGTGACGAACAGGTTGGCCTTCTTCCGTTCGACGTCGTAGACCAGGTGCGGCCTCAGGCCGAGTCCCGCAAGGTAGTCGCGCGCGAACTCGATCAGCCCGAGGTTGGAGTCGCGACTGACCGTGGGGAACGCGATCAGGCGGTCAATCATCGCCAGCGCTTCGGGCGACGGTGCGAGCGCTGCGGTGGGCAGGGGTTTGTTCATGACGTGGCGGGTCAATCCGGGTCGATTCTAGTGCCGGCACGCGTGCAGCCGGTGCCGCGCTTGCGTAGGATCATCCCCCTGACCCGAGGCTGCCATGAACCTGATCGACCGCGTCACCCAGTTCCGCTCCGAGATCCAGCAGATCCGGCGTGACATCCACGCCCACCCCGAGCTGCGCTTCGAGGAAAACCGCACGGCCGACCTGGTTGCCACGCAAGCTCGCAGATTGGGGCATCGAAGTGGCGCGCGGCCTCGGCGGCACCGGCGTGGTCGGCACGATCCGCCACGGCAGTTCGCCGCGCTCGATCGGCCTGCGGGCCGACATGGATGCGCTGCCGATCCAGGAACTCAACGAGTTCGCGCATCGCTCGACCCACGCCGGCAGGATGCACGCCTGCGGCCATGACGGGCATGTGGCGATGCTGCTGGCC
>JALORV010000035.1 GCA_025458735.1 Burkholderiaceae bacterium
TTCGCCGGTCTTCGGGTCAAGCCCGATCTGCCCCGACGTGAACACCACCAGCCCGGTCTTGACGGCCTGCGAATACGGGCCGATAGCAGCTGGCGCCGCAGTAGTCGAAACGATTTCCTTGTGCATGTCGGTCCCCGAACGCGCGATCGAAAGCACGCAGTCTAGCCGCGCACGCGGCGCGGCAAGCTCGGGGGCGGGTGTGCGCCGCGGTCAGGCGCGCTGGCGCGCGTACTCGATGAACTGCGCGGCCGGCAAGGGCCGGCTCAGCGTGTAGCCCTGCGCCTCGTCACAGCCGCAGTGGCGTACGAAGTCGAGCTGCTCGTCGGTCTCGACGCCTTCCGCGACCACGCGCAGGCGTCGGCGGCGTCTTCCGGGGCACGCCGCACGAACTGCCCGTCGATCTTCAGCGCGTTGATCGGGAAGCGCCGCAGGTTCGACAGGCTCGAGTAGCCGGTGCCGAAGTTGTCGAGCGCGATGCGCACCCCCATGGTCTGCAGGCCGACCAGCACCTGCTCGGCCTTGTCGAGGTCGCGCATCAGGCTTGCCTCGGTGATCTCGACTTCCAGCCGCTCGGCGTCGAGCCCGGTGTCGATCAGCGCCTGGCTGACGATCGGCAGCAACGAGCGGCCGCGAAACTCACGCGGCGACAGGTTGACACTGACCACCAGTTCGCCCAGTCCATTCGCACTCCAGGTGCGCGCCGCCTCGCAGGCCGCCCGCAGCACCACCTCGCCGATCGGCTGCATCAGGCCGCAATCCTCGGCGACCGCGATGAAGGCGGAAGGCTCGAGCACGCCCTGCTCGGGATGCCGCCAGCGCAGCAACGCCTCGGCGCCGACCACGCGATCGGTCGACAGGCTGATGCGCGGCTGGAAGTGCACCTCGAACTCGCGCCGGTCGATCGCCCGCCGCAGCGCCGCTTCCAGCTGCAGGCGGCGCAGCAGATCCTCGTTCATGCGCGGCTCGAAGAGCTGCACGTGTCCGCGCCCGCGCGACTTGGCGTAAGACAGGGCAGCGTCGGCGTTGCGCAGCAGCATCTCCGGCCCCGCCCCGTCGGTGGGGAAGCAGGCCACGCCGATGCTGACGCTGGCGCTGACCTGCTCGGCGTCGACTTCGTAGGGTTCCGACAGCAGTTCACCCAGCTTGCTGGCGACACGTTCGGCATCGTCGGTGTGCCGCAGCCGCCCGAGCACCACCGCGAACTCGTCCGAGCCGACGCGCGCCACCAGGTCCGACGTGCGCACGGTCTCGACCAGTCGCCCGGCCACCTGCTGCAGCAGCGCGTCGCCGACACGATGCCCCAGCGCATCGTTGAGCTTGGTGAACTCATCGATGTCGATCACCAGCACCGCGAGGCGGTCGCCGCCCAGCTGGTGGTTGCGCACGGCCTCGTCCAGACGCGACTCCAGCAGGCGCCGGTTCGGCAGTGCCGTGGTGGCGTCGTAAAGCGAGATGCGGCGGGCGCGCTCCTCGACCTCGCTGCGCTCGTACATCTCGGCCACCAGGCGCTCGTTCGACCAGGCCAGCTCGTCGTGGGCGGCCCGCACGCGCTGCTCGAGTTCCTCGCGCACGCGCGCCAGCGCCGTCTCCGTCGCCTTGCGACCGGTGATGTCCTCGACCATCCAGATCGTTTCGCCGCCCGGCCCGCCCGGCGTGATGCTCTTGACCAGCAGCCTCGCCCAGAAGCTCGAGCCGTCGGCGCGCCGCGTGCGCCACTCCATCGCCGGCGAACCGCCGGCGTTGAGCGCATCGCCGATGCGGTTGGCGAAACCCTGGAACTCTTCCTCGGAGGCGAAGAACACGGCGGCAGACTGGCCCAGCAGGCGCTCGGGTTCCCAGCCGAACAGTCGCGCGGCGCTGGGGTTGCACTGCATCACCTCGCCGTCGCACACCGCCAGGATGCCGATCGAGTCGTTGGCAAGCAGCGCGCGGTATTCCTGCAGCCGGCGCTGCACGTCGCGGCTGCTCAGTGAACTGACGAGATCCTCGGCGGTCTGGCCCATGCATTCCTCGATTGCTGTGTGCGCGCCGGAGCACGCAAAGAGGCATCGGCCTGCGCCGAGCCGCTGGCCGCAGTGTCGGCGTCCGCAGGCCGGGACAATGATCCGATTACGGGCCTGCCAGCCCGCCTATTCGGCCGCCCGTGCGGCGCACCGCTGCCGCCCGCGCCCGGGCGTGCCGGCCCCGCCGGCGTCACTGGCGGCGCCGGTCGGCTGCCGCTGCCGGCTACCGTCCTGGAGTCCGCCCTCGCGGGCGCAGCGCGCTTGCGCTCGGCATCGCTGGCGTTCAAGATGCCGCGCAGCGGATCCAGCCCGCCCGCGCCCGAGACCCGCCGACACGTTCACCGCTCTGCTCACACCCCGCCGCCATGGCCAAGAAACCCAGCAGGAAACCCACCGCCGCTCGCCGCCGCGCCGCCACGCCTGCGGGTGAGTCACCGCCGGCCGGCGCCCAACCGGTTATGGCGCTGGCGCGGCAGGTCCGCTCGTGGGCCGACACTGCGTGGGGCCTGGCCGGCAGCGCCGCCGACATGTCGCTGGCCATCGCCAAGTCCTCGGTCGGGCCGAAGCGCCGCGCGACGATCGAGAAGGCCGGCGCGCTGCTCAAGCGCATGCGCGAGACCGCCGGCCTGACCGCACAGGAACTCGGCCGTGCCATCAACCTGCGTGATGCCTCATTGCTCGAACAGGCTGAAAACGGACGCATCGTGCTGCCGTTCGAGATCATCCTGCGGCTGGCCGCGGTGCTCGGCCGGCGCGATCCCGTCGCCTTCGTGATGAAGCTCACGCGTTCGTACAACCCGGAGTTGTGGAAGGCACTGGAAGACCTCGGAGTCGGCCGCCTCGTGGCCCATGCCGGACGCGAGCGCGAGTTCGTCAACATCTACCGCTCGCGCGACGAGGCCCGCAGCCTCAGCGACGAGCAGTTCGCCCGCGTGCTGGCCTTCGTTTCGGCGGCGCTCGACCTGGCCTTGACGCTGGTGCGCGAGCAGCGTCGCAAGTAGCCACCCCCGCAGCTAGCCGCTCCACTGTCCGCACTGCTATCGTCCGATCAGCACATCGTTCGACCGACCCCGAGGAGGTACAGCATGGCAACCAAGGCCCGCAAGTCCGCCGCCAAGACTGGCGCCAAGTCCACCGCGAAGCGGGCCAAGTCGGCCCGGCGCACGCCCCGCGCCACGCCCAAAGCGGCCGCGGGCGGCGTCATGGGCGGTGCCGAGAAGCTGCTGGGCCTCTCGATGGGCGGACTGAACGAAACACTCGAGCGCCTGAATCTCTCGGGCGTCGCCGGCACCATCGCGGAAGGCCGCCGCAAGGACCTCGCCGCGCTGATCGCGGCCAACAAGAAGTCCTACGAGGGGCTGCAGGCCGTGGTCGCCCGCCAGACCTCGATGCTGAAAAATGCCGTGACCGAGTGGCAGGCGATCGCGCAGGGCATGTCACCCGGCCGCGGGCAAGGCCTGGGCCGCATGGACGAGGTGGCCAAGCAGACCTTCACACTCGCGCTCGAGAACATCCGGGAACTCGGCGAACTCGCGGCGCGTTCGCAGGCCGAAGCCTTCGAGATCGTGCGCAAGCGCATCATGGAGAACGTCAACGAGGTGAGCGCGCTGATGCAGCGCGGGCGCTGACCGCGCGCAGCAGGGCACACAAAAAAGGCCGCGATGTTCGCGGCCTTTTTCATTGACGAAAGTCGGTGGTGGAGAAGAGGAGGATCGAACTCCCGACCTCTGCATTGCGAACGCAGCGCTCTCCCAGCTGAGCTACTTCCCCGAAACCTGGCCGCCCGTCCGGACTCGTCATCCGAACCGCAGCGGGACCGTGATTATAAGTCGGTCCGCAGCGGCCTTCAAACGACGCGCGGGGACGGGAACGTTGCGGACGCTGCACCGCTACACTGCCCGCCTCTGCGCGAGCCACCGGCTGGATGCTGCCATGAAGCACGACACCGCGTTCATCGAGCGCGAATACAACGCGCGGGCCGCGATCGCCGAGCATCCGCAGATCTTCGCGCGCTGGACCGAGCAGGGCGCGGTCACTCGACGGTTGCGCGCGTGCCTGGCCGACCTGCCCTACGGCGACACGTCGGCGGAGCGGCTCGACTACTTTCCCACCCGCGTCGACGCGGCGCCGCTGCTGGTATTCATCCACGGCGGCTACTGGCGCTCGCTCGACAAGTCCGACTTTTCCTGGATCGCGCCGCCGTTCGTACAGCATGGCGTGGCGGTGGCGATCACCAACTACGGGCTGGCGCCGGCGACGACGATCGAGGACATCGTGCGCCAGCAGTTGAAGGCGCTGGCGTGGCTGTACCGCAACGGCGACCGCCTTGGCTTCGATCCCACGCGCATCGTGGTGGTCGGGCACTCGGCCGGGGCGCAGCTGACGGCAATGATGATGGCGGCGCTGTGGCCGGCCTACGGCGCCGATCTGCCCGCCGATCTGGTGAAGGCCGGGCTGGCGATCAGCGGCATCTACGACCTGGCACCGCTGGTGGATGCCCCGTTCGTCAATGTCGACCTGCGGCTCGATGCGCGGCGCGCCCGTGCACTGTCGCCGCTGTGGCTGCCGCCGGCCACACCGGCACCGCTGATCACCGCGGTCGGCGCGCTGGAGTCATCGGAGTTCCAGCGGCAGACCGCGCTGATCGGTCGGGCGTGGGCCGCCGTACTGCGGCGCGCGCTGCCGGTGGCCGGGGCCAATCACCTGACAGTGATGGACGAACTGGCGAGTCCGGCGTCGGCGCTCTTCGATGCCGCGATCGAGCTGGTGCGGACGACCCGGCGCTAGAGTCCTAGTCGATGCCGAGGGCGCGCGCACGCGCCAGTGTCAGTGCGTGCACATGGCGGATCGTCGGCACCGCGATGCCGGCCATGTCCGCCAGTTCGATCACGGCACCGACGATGGCAGCCAGCTCCAGCCGTCTGCGCTGCTCGAGATCCTGCAGCATCGAGATCCTGGCCGCGCCGAGCTGACGCGCCAGATCGATGCGCTGATCGGGCGTCATCGGCATCGGGTAGCCGTAGTGGCGCGACACCGCCATGCCTTCCAGCATCATCGCGCGGATGACGCCGAGCAGTTCCTCGTCGGCGACGATCTGGTTCATCAGGTAGCCGGTGAGCGCAGCAACCGGATTGAACGAAAGGTTGCCGAGCAGCTTGATCCAGACGTCGAGCCGGATGTCGGGGGAGCGCTCGGTGGCCAGACCGGCGGCATCGAGCGCATCGCCGATGCGCGCCAGGCGCGCCGACATCGAGCGATCGGGCTCACCGAGGATCAGCCGGCGTCCGCCGGTGTGATGCACCTCGCCCGGCGCACGCACCTCGGCTGCGATGTGCACGACGCAGCCGACGATGCGGCGGCAATCGAGCGCCGCGAACATGGTGCCGTCGGGATCGAGCGACTTGAGCGCGGTGCCGGCCAGCGCACTGCCTTCGGCGTGGAAGTACCACCATGGCAGTCCATTGATCGCCGGCAGCACGGCCGTGTCCGGGCCGAGCAATGGCGCCAGTCGCGGCAGCATCGCCGCGATCGCATGCGCCTTCAGGCCGATCACGATCAGGTCCTGCGGCCCGAAGTCGGCCGGCTCGGCACTCGCCGGCAGGCGATGGCTTCCGCTGGCCGTGCCCACGTGATCGACCAGCGTGAGTCCGCCGCGCCGGATCGCCTCGAGGTGCGCGCCGCGCGCCACCAGCACGACTTCGTGGCCTGCGCCGGACAGCCGGGCTCCGAGGACTGCGCCGATCGATCCAGCGCCGATGACGGCTACGCGCACGCAGGCTTCCGCGGTCGGTGGAGGCGTGTTGGCGCGCGCCGGCTCAGGCGCGCAACGCTTCCTCGATGCGCCGCTTGTCCCAGCCCGGCACCAGCAGTTCGACGAACGAGTAGACGAAGCCGCGCAGGTAGGTGCCCTCCTTGACCGCCAGCCGCGTGACGTTGCGGCCGAACAGATGCCCGCACGGCAGCACAACCAGGCCATCGCGCGGCCCGTCGACTGCCACGCCGGCGACGATGCCGACGCCCATGCCGATCTGCACGTAGGTCTTGATGACGTCGGCGTCGATCGCCTCGAGCACGATCGAGGGCTCGATGCCGGCCTGCGAGAAGGCATCGTCGACCTTGCCGCGGCCGGCAAACTGCGGCTCGTAGGTGACGATCGGGTGGCGCGCCAGGTCCTTGAGAGTCAGCTTGCCGGGCGTGGTGGCAAAGCGGGCGAGCGCATGGCCGGGCTTGATGATCGCGACATGCTGCCAGTCGTAGACCGGGATCGACAGCAGCCCGGGCGTGTTCGCCAGGGATTCGGTGGCCACCCCGAGATCAGCCTGCCCGTGCACGAGCATCGACGCGATCGCCGGCGGGTTGGCCTGCAGCAGCTTCAGCCTGACCTGCGGAAACTTCAGTGCGAACTGCTGGATCACCTGCGGCAGCACGTAGCGTGCCTGGGTATGCGTGGTGGCCACGCGCAGCGTGCCTTCCGGGCTGCCCGCGTAGTCGCGCGCAAGCTTCTTCAGATTATCGACCTCGAGCATGATGCGCTCGGCCGCCTCCAGCACCACGTGCCCGGGCGCGGTCAGCCCCTTCACCCGCTTGCCGTGGCGCGCCAGGATCGGCACGCCTAGCTCGTCCTCGAGATCGATGATCGACTTGGAGATGCCCGGCTGCGAGGTGTGCAGCGCGCGCGCCGCCTCGGTCAGGCTGAACTTGTGGCGGGCCGCCTCGCGC
>JALORV010000036.1 GCA_025458735.1 Burkholderiaceae bacterium
GAGATGTACTCGTTCGAGGACCGGCTCAACGGCGAGCGCCTGACGCTGCGCCCCGAGTTCACCGCCGGCGTCATCCGCGCCATCGTCGAGCACAACCTCACGTACGACGCGCCGCGGCGCCTCTGGTCGATCGGACCGGTGTTCCGGCACGAGCGGCCGCAGCGCGGGCGCTACCGGCAGTTCCACCAGGTCAACGTCGAAGCGGTCGGATTTGCCGGTCCGGACATCGACGCCGAGCTGATCGTCATGCTGGCGCGACTGTGGAAGATCCTCGGCATCGAGAGCGTCGGCCGGATCCGCCTCGAACTCAACTGCCTCGGACAGGCCGCGGAACGGGCGCGCCATCGGGCCGACCTGATCGCCTACCTGTCGCGCCACGAGCAGGCGCTCGACGACGACGCGCGGCGCCGGCTGCACACCAACCCGCTGCGCATCCTCGACACCAAGAACCCGGCGCTGGCCGACATCGTCGCGGCGGCGCCGCAGATCACCGATTACCTCGAGGCCGATTCACGCACGCACTTCGAGGCGCTGCAGGCGCTGCTGCGCACGGCGGGCATCGAGTTCGTGGTCAATCCGAGGATGGTTCGCGGGCTGGACTACTACAACCTGACCGTGTTCGAGTGGATCACCGATGCGCTCGGTGCCCAGGGCACGTTGTGCGGAGGCGGCCGCTACGACCCGCTGATCGAGCGCATGGGCGGCCGGCCCACGCCGGGCATCGGCTTCGGCATGGGCATCGAGCGCGTGATCGAACTGCTGCGTGCAGCGGGAACGGTCGACTCTGCCGCAGGCACCGACGTCTACGTGCTGCACCAGGGAGGCGACACGCAGCCGCAGGCCTTTTTGCTCGCCGAGCGGCTGCGCGATGCCGGCCTCGACGTGATCCTGCATGCCGGCGAGGCCAGCCTGAAGTCGCAGATGAAGAAGGCCGACGCCAGCGGGGCGGAACTGGCCGTGATCGTCGGGCAGGCCGAGGCGGCCGCCGGTACGGCCGCGGTCAAGGCACTGCGCAGCGGTGGCCCGGCGGCCTTCGCCGAGCAGCGTATCGTGCCGCTCGCGCAATTGCCCGACACGCTGGTGGACGCCCTGACGGCCGTCGGCAACACATAACACCAAGGGAAGCAGACAACGATGGCGTACGACCTCGAAGAGCAGGAACAGCTCGCTCAGTTCAAGGCCTGGTGGCAGAAATACGGCAACTTCCTGCTGACGCTGGTCACGCTGGTGCTGCTGGCGTTTGCCGCCTACAACGGCTGGCGCTGGTACCAGCGGGAGCAGGCACGCACCGCCGCCGGCATCTACGGCCAGCTCGAGCAGGCCGTGCAGTCGAACGACGCTGCCAAGGTGCAGACGCTGTCCGCCACGATCATCGAGCACTACGGCCGCACGACCTACGCGGTGATGGGCGCGCTGCAGGCCGCCAAGCTCAATGCCGAGTCGGGCGATCTGCCGAAGGCCGCCGAGCAGCTGCGCTGGGTGATCGATCGCTCCGGCCACGACGAGCTGGCGATGATCGCGCGCGTGCGCCTGGCGGGCGTGCAGCTGGACGAAAAGAAGTACGAGGAGGCGTTGCAGACGCTGTCCTTCAGCGCCCCGGCCGCGCTGCTGCCGGCCGTGCTCGACCGGCGTGGCGACATCTACGCGGCCCAGAACAAGTCCGCCGAAGCGCGCGCTGCCTACACCGATGCGCTGGCGAAGGCCGACGCCCAGCATCCGCTGCGCGCGATCATCCAGCTCAAGCTCGACGCGCTGCCGCCCGCCGCGTCATGACGTCGAGCCCGGCTCCGCGCGTGACCGGGTGGTTCCGCCCGGGGCGGCTTGCCGCCGTTCTGCTGTGCACGCTTGCTGCCGGCTGCTCGTCGATGCCGTCATGGATGCCGTCGTGGCTCGGCGGAACGTCACGGCGGGTGGTCGAGCCGGCGCCACTGGTCGAGTTCACGCAGACGCTGTCGCCGCGCGTGCTGTGGCGGGCCAGCATCGGGTCCGCGCGCGGTGCGACGCTCGAGCCGGCGGTACTCGAGAACGCCATTTTCGCCGCCAGCGGCAACGGCACCGTGGTGCGCCTCGGTCCGGACGGCGAAATCGTCTGGCGCGCCGAGACCAACGTCAGCCTGACTGGCGGCGTCGGCAGCGATGGCTTCGTGATCGCCGTGGGAAGCGCACGCGGCGATGTCATCGCGCTCGGCGCCGAAGGCAAGGAACTGTGGCGGGTGCAGGTCAGTGGCTCGGTGGATTCGCCGCCACTGGTTGGTCGCGGCCTGGTGGTCGTGCGTGGCTCCGACCATCGCATCACGGCGCTCGATGCGGCCTCCGGCAAGCGGCGCTGGACCTACCAGCGCACCACGCCGGCGCTGACGCTGAAGACCGCGACGAAAATGGCGTTTGCCGGTGACCTGATCGCGGCCGGCTTCCCGAGCGGACGCCTGGTGATGCTGAACCCGGCCAATGGCACGGTGCGCTGGGATGGTCCGGTGGCCGAGGCGCGCGGCGCCACCGAGGTCGAGCGGCTGGCGGACGTGGTCGGGGCGCCGCTGGTCGTCGGTAGCGAGGTCTGCGCCGCGGCGTTCCAGGGACGGATCGCCTGCTTCGAGGTCGCCAACGGCAACCTGCGCTGGGCCCGCGACCTGTCGGCGGGCGCCGGCATCGGCGGAGACGCGCGCCGGGTGTTCGCCGTCGACGCCAAGTCGAACGTCGTCGCGTTCTCGATGGCCACCGGCGCGAACGCCTGGCGACAGGAAAAGCTGCTGAACCGCGATCTGAGCGCGCCGCTCGCGCTGCGGCGCGCGGTCGTGGTGGGTGACTACGCCGGCTACGTGCACTTTCTCTCGCCGGAAGACGGCGCGTTCCTGGCGCGGGTGCCGCTGGGCGCGGAGATCGCCGCAACGCCACGCGCCTTCGGCGCCGGCGCCGTCGTCCAGACCCAGGACGGCACCGTCGCGCTGATCGCGATCGAGTAGCCGGCGCGCGCCGGCGACCCGAAAATGAAGCCCGTCATCGCCCTGGTCGGCCGGCCCAACGTCGGCAAGTCGACACTGTTCAACCGACTGACGCGCACGCGCGCGGCGCTGGTGGCTGACTTTCCGGGGCTCACGCGCGACCGACACTACGGCGAAGGCCGCGTCGGGCCGCGCGACTACATCGTCATCGACACCGGTGGCTTCGAGCCCGGCAAGGCCGAGGGCATTGCGCGCGAGATGGCTGCGCAGGCCGAGCAGGCCATCGCCGAGAGCGACGCGATCGTCCTGGTACTCGATGCCCGCGAGGGCCTGACGGCGCAGGATCGGCGCATCGGCGAGCGCCTGCGCGTCGTCGGGCGGCCGGTACTGCTCGCTGTCAACAAGGCCGAAGGACTGCGGCCGGAAGTGCTGGCCGAGTTCCACGAACTGGGCCTCGGCGAGCCACATGCCATCTCGGCCGCCCACGGCGAGGGCGTGCGCGACCTGATGGAACTCGCGCTGGCGCCGCACCTGGAGCCGGCGGCTGAAGGCGGCGAGCCAGCCGACGGCGACGAGGCGACGGACGGCCGGCGCGTCCGCGTCGCCGTCGTGGGGCGGCCGAATGTCGGAAAATCCACCCTGATCAATGCGCTGCTCGGAGAAGAGCGCCTGATCGCCTTCGACCAGCCCGGCACCACGCGCGATGCGATCGCCATCGACTTCGACTACGACGGGCGGCCGTACACGCTGATCGACACGGCCGGTCTGCGCCGGCGCGGCAAGGTGTTCGAGGCGATCGAGAAGTTCTCGGTGGTCAAGACCCTGCAGGCGATTGCCGAGGCCAACGTCGTGGTGCTGCTGCTCGATGCATCGGCCGAGATCTCGGACCAGGACGCGCACATCGCCGGCTACGTGCTGGAGAGCGGCCGTGCCCTGGTCATCGCGGTCAACAAGTGGGACGGGCTGGACGACTACCAGCGCGACCGGATCCGTCGCGAGATCGACCGCAAGCTCCACTTCCTGCGCTGGGCGCGCGTACATACGATCTCGGCGCTCAAGCGCACCGGCCTCGCGGCGGTCATGCGCTCGGTATCGGAAGCACAGACGGCCGCCTTCGCCAGGCTGCCGACGCCGCGGCTGACGCGCGCCCTGATCGCGGCCGTGGCCAAGCAGATGCCGCCGCGGGCGGGCCAGCAGCGGCCAAAGCTGCGCTACGCGCACCAGGGCGGGATGAATCCGCCGGTCATCGTGATCCACGGCAACTCGCTGGGGCAGGTTCCGGACAGCTATCGACGCTATCTCGAGGGTCACTTTCGCGACGAATTCGGACTGACCGGCACTCCGCTGCGGGTGGAATTCCGTACTGGGCGAAACCCTTACGCCAGTTGATCGACAGTCGGTCTCCGGCTTCTCGCGGGTAGCGAAGGCCCGCCGTTTGCTTTACATTGAAACGCGCCGGTGTGGCCGCATCTGCAGCAAGTGCTGACCGGTTCGGTCCCTTTGCCTGCCAGACCGGGCCGATGACCCAAAGCGGCGCCAAACCGCTGGAGCAATGAACATGAGCAACAAAGGGCAGTTACTACAAGACCCGTTTCTGAACGCGCTGCGCAAGGAACATATTCCGGTGTCGATCTACCTCGTGAACGGCATCAAGCTGCAGGGCCAGATCGAGTCCTTCGACCAGTACGTGGTGCTGTTGCGCAACACCGTGACGCAAATGGTCTACAAGCATGCCATTTCGACGGTGGTGCCGGCCCGGCCGGTCAATCTCAGCACGGAGTCAGACTCCTGACCGTCTTCCAGGTTGAAAGCGGCCGCGCCGCCCGGGCGGAACGCGCGCTGCTGGTGAGCGTGGCGCGTGGCCGCCGCGACGACATCGATGCCGTCGAGGAACTGACACAGCTCGTGGTCTCGGCCGGACTGGTGCCCGCCGGGCAGCTGTCGGTGCGACGCGACCGGCCGGACCCGGCGCATTACGTGGGAGCCGGCAAGGTCGAGGAAATCAAGCAACGCGCCGCCGCCGATGAAGCTGGCCTGGTCGTATTCGACGTGGCACTTTCGCCGGCGCAGCAGCGCAACCTCGAACGCACGCTCGGACTCTGGGTGCTGGACCGCACCGCGCTGATCCTGGACATCTTCTCGCAGCGCGCGCGCAGCCGCGAGGGCAAGCTGCAGGTCGAACTGGCGCAGCTCGAGCATCTGTCGACGCGGCTGGTACGCGGCTGGTCGCACCTCGAGCGGCAGCGCGGCGGCCTTGGCAAGACCGGCGGCCCGGGTGAAAAGCAGATCGAGATCGACCGGCGGCTGATCGGCACGCGCGTGCGCCAGCTGCGCGAACGCCTGCGCCAGCTCGAGCGGCAGCGGCGCACGCGGCGGCGCGCACGGTCGCGCCGCGACGTGCTGTCGGTGTCGCTGGTCGGATACACCAACGCCGGCAAGTCGACGCTGTTCAACGCGCTGACGCGGGCCGGCACCTTCGCGGCCGACCAGCTGTTCGCCACGCTCGATACGACCGCGCGGCGGCTGTATCTCGGCAGCGGCGAGACGGTGGTCCTGTCGGATACGGTCGGTTTCATCCGCGGCCTGCCGCATCAGCTGGTCGAGGCTTTCAAGTCCACGCTCGACGAGACGGCCGAGGCCGATCTGCTGCTGCACGTCGTCGACAGCGCTTCGCCGGCGCGCGAAGAGCAGATGGCAGAGGTGGACCGAGTGCTCGATGAGATCGGCGCCGCGTCCGTGCCGCGCCTTCTCGTGTTCAACAAGATCGATGCATCCGGCCGCAGCGCGGCGCTAGAACGGGACCCCTGTGGTAGGATTTCCAGCGTTTCGGTCAGCGCCCAGACCGGCCAAGGACTCGACCTGCTGCGCGATGCCATCGTCGAGTTTGCGCAGCGAACGCGCGAGGCCTCCGTCCCCGAGAACGCTTCATCCTGGTCCAGTGCTGCCGCGGTCTAGCAGCGCGACCGCGCCGCACTGACGATCCTTATGTTTCACATCTCACTCAGCTAGGACACGCATGTCGCTCAACGACCCCCAGTGGGGCCGCGGTGGCGGTTCGGGCGGGAACAACGACGAAGGCGAGCGCGAGCCGCCGCGTCGTCCGCAGCGCCCAGGCAACGACGGACCCCCGGACCTCGAAGAGCTCTGGCGCGACTTCAACCGGCGCCTCAACGGCCTGTTCGGCAAGAAGGGGTCGGGAGCCTCGCGCGGCAACGGCGGCGGAGGCGGTTTCGGCAACATCGGCACGCCGCGCAACACCGGCATCGGCTTTGCAGCCCTGCTGGGCGTGCTCGGCCTGATCTGGCTGGCGAGCGGCTTCTACATCGTGCCCGAGGGTCAGGTCGGTGTCGTCACGACCTTCGGCCGGTACTCCGAGACCACGCCGCCGGGTTTCCGCTGGCGCATGCCCTGGCCGGTGCAGTCGAGCGAGCTGGTCGACATCCTGTCGCTGCGCAAGGTCGAGGTCGGTACGCGCGGCCGGCCGGAACGGCTCAAGGAATCGCTGATGCTCACCGACGACGAGAACATCGTCGA
>JALORV010000429.1 GCA_025458735.1 Burkholderiaceae bacterium
GAACTCCCGTCTCGGCCTGACCTTCACCCAGCCGCTGGGCGAGAGCACGCTGCGCGCGCGTTTCGAGACCGGCCTGACGATGCGCAACAGTTCACTCGTGTCGCAGACTGAAACACCGGACTGGGGCGAGTGGCGGCGCACCCTGCTGCGCTGGTTCGAGGTGGCGCTCGACTCGAAGTACGGCACGGTCTCGCTCGGTCAGGGGGCCACGGCCGCAAACGGTTCGACCGGGCTTGATGACAGTTTCACGTTCATCGCCGGTGCGACGGATTCGACCGACGGCTTCGCCTCGTTCCGGTTCCGCAATGACGCCGGGGATTTGACCGCGGTTTCCATCGGCCAGGTGAACAGCGCCCTCGACGCGCTGCGACGTTTCCGCGTCCGTTATGACACGCCTGTGTTCGGGGGCGTGATGCTGTCGACGTCCTACGGCAAGAACGTGCTCGTCCCGGCCGACAAGAACGATTACTACGACGCGGCGATCCGCTGGACCGGCGATATCGGCGAGATCGCCGTACGCAGCGCGCTCGGCTACCAGTGGATCGACAATCCGGATGGCGACCGGACGGAGCGGCTGGCCGGTTCGGTCAGCCTGCTGCACACGCCGACGGGCCTGAATCTCGCCCTTTCTGCCGGCGACCAGGTCGACGGGCCGAATTACTACTGGGTGCGGGCGGGCTGGCGGACCCGGTTCCTGGCGGCAGGCACCACGTCGCTGTCAATCGATTACTACGATGGCAGCGACTTCCTTTCCAAGGGCGCAAAGACCGAGAACTACGGTGTCTATGCGGTACAGGACCTCGACGACCTGTCGCTCAACCTTTACTTCGGTTGGCGTCGCTTCAAGTACAGCGACCAGCTCGGCAACACCTACCAGGACGCCGACGGAATCCTGGTCGGTGCGCGCTGGTTCTTCTGACGGCCCGCGCGCTGGGGCAGGGACGAAGACGGGGTCCGGCAGCTCCGGCAAGCCTCGCTGCGGTCGTTAGTTGCGCGCGCGTCGAATCGCGCAATCGCTTGCATCAGGCGTGCGAAAATCCTCGCATGCCCGCTGCCAGCCTCCCTGACGATTCCGCTGCGGTCCCGTCGCCCTGTGTGTCCGTGTGCAAGATGGACACGCGTCGCGGCCTGTGCACGGGCTGCGCGCGCAGCCTTGACGAGATCGCCGGTTGGGCGCGGTATTCCGACGCCGAGAAGCGCGCTGTCTGGCAGCGCATCGCCGAGCGGCGTGCGCAGGTCTGAGACCGAGGTGGCCGGCGCCATGGCCCTGCCGGCTTCCGTGCACGTGTTCGAGCGCGGCTGGCTGTCGTCGAACAATGTGCTGCTGATCGACGACGACGATACGGCGACGCTGGTCGACACGGGCTACGTCAGCCATCGCGACCAGACCCTCGCGCTGGTGCAGGCCTCGCTCGACGGCCGCCGGCTGGCGCGCATCGTCAACACGCACCTGCACTCCGATCACTGCGGCGGCAACGCGCATCTGCAGCGCGCCAGCGGAGCGCGCATCGCGATCCCGCCGGGCCTGGCCGATGCCGTCGCGCGATGGGACGAGGACCAGCTGACCTTTCGCGCCACCGGCCAGCAGTGCGAACGCTTCGTGCACGATGAACTGCTGCAGCCGGACTCGACCCTGGTCATGGGCACGCGCGAATGGCGCATCCTGGCGGCGCCGGGCCACGATCCGCACTCGATCATGCTGTGGGACGCGGCCGACGGCATCCTGATCTCGGCCGACGCGCTGTGGCAGCACGGTTTCGGCGGAATCTTTCCCGAGATCGAGGGCGAGTCCGGTTTCGCCGAGCAGGCCGCGATGCTCGACCTGATCGGGCAACTGGCGCCGCGGCTCGTCATTCCCGGCCACGGCGCGCCGTTTTCGGATGTCGATGCGGCGCTGACGCGCGCCCGCGAACGTCTGGCCGCGCTGGCCTCCGACCCGGCGCGCAACGCGCGCCATGTGGCCAAGGCGCTGATCAAGTTCCTGCTGCTCGACGCGCGGGCGCTGCCGTTCGACGCGCTGGTGCGCCACCTGAGCGGGGCGCGCTATTTCCAGGTACGTTCGAGGCCGGCATCGTCGCCAACCGCGACGCCTGACGTCCCGGGCTGACTGCTTACATGCAGGCGGCGGTGGCGAGCACCACGATCGCCACCACCGACCAGATCCCGGCAAAGGCGGTCAGGTCTCCGAACGGAACCAGTCGATCGTCCTCGGTTGGCGTCATGGCGGCCTCCCCGGGGCGCAACGCGCGCCCTGTTCACCCAGTATCGGGAACTCCGCCCCGGGTGTTGATCGTCCTGAAAGACGATCCGTGGCGCACCGCCTGCGCCTTAAGACCTGTGGATTAGCCTGCCCCGCGGCGCTGCGGCGCCGCTCAGAACACCAGCGTGCGCGTGGAAGGATCGATCGCAGCCACCATCACGGTCGCCGCGCCGGCCTGGCCGTGGCACTCGGAAATCAGCGCCTCGCCTCGCCGATGTTCGGCGAGCGCCATGCTGCAGGCGAGCAAGCGCACACCCGCATCGGCCGCTTCCCGGATGAAGTCGGCCACCGTCTTGGTCTTCGCCGCGTCCGTGAAGGCCTGATCGGCCTCCCCGGCAAGCAGCCAGCGGACCGCGCTGGAAGTGAAGTGCATCTCGACGTCGAGCTCGAGTGCGCGCGCGGTCAGCGCGTAAACGAACGGCGCGGCGGCCTGGACCGGCCGCTCCGGCCCCGCCGACCAGACCACGATGACGATGCGCGAAACGCCGCCGGCGGCGGACTCAGTAGCCACGATGGGGATCGATCTCCAGGTCGCCCTCGCCGAAGTCGTCGATCGGCAGGGCGGCCAGCTTGTCGCCGAGGCGCGGCTCGACCCAGGCGCGATAGGCGGCGCAGTCGAGCAGCGACGCGCGCTCGGTCTCGAGCGCGGTCGGTGCGATGCGCAGCAGCCAGCCCGCGCCGTAGCAGTCGGTGATGACGAAGTGGATGTTGTCGACCGCGGAGGTGTTGACCTCGACGATGCGGCCGGAAATCGGCGCGTGCACCGCGACCGCCGTTTTCACGGTCTCCATCACACCGATCGACCGGTCGCGCGCCACCTCGGTGCCGACCGGCCGCGGCGTGAACAGCATGAACTGGCCATGCGCGGCCACCAGGTGCGTCGCACCCACCCGCGCCGTGCCATCGGCCTCGAGCCGCACCCACATGTCCTGCTCCGGCGCATACAGCACATCGGGAGCCAGCGCATCGAGAATGTTCGTCGGCACGAGTCAGCCTTTGAGCAAGGGAAGCACACGGGAAAGCGCAGGCACCCATTGTTGCACCACCGAGCGCGCTCCCTTCAACGGACAGGCCCCAGACCGGTCCGATCGCGCGAACACGCGCACCGCAACGGCAGCAGAAAGATTCGGAGCTTCCGGATGCACGTCGCAGCCTTCGAGAAAGGGGAGCACGAGGGGAAACGCAGTTGCCCCTCGTTCTTTAAGAGAGCGCTCTTCCGCCACAGGACAGGCCACCGGCCTGTCCTGTGGCGGAAGAGTATGGGAGTCGAACCCACCAGGGATTGCTGGCAACCCCTACCAGATTTGAAGTCTGGCCGGCCCACCGGGGCACGACACTCTTCCGCAGTCGAAAGGAGTTTACGCAACGTCACGGACCGGCCGCGGGCGGCGATTCCCGCCATGGATTGGCCTGTCGCACCAGGTGATCGTCGCGCACCCGCCGCGTGTAACCGACGCGGTCGAAGAACTCGAGAATCTGGATGGCGAGCTTGCGGCCGGTGCCGATGCGGTCGCGGAACTCGGCGGCGCGGGCCGCGCCATGCTGACCGCCGCCGTGGTGAAGTAGTGATCGTGCGCCACCAGCGCCACGTCGCCGACGCGGGCCACCGTCTTCAACAGGGCGCGCACCTCGGTTTCGGGGATCCTCGTTTCGCGGGCGATGTCGCGCACACGCGGCGGGTCGAACTTGCGGTCGACCAGCAGCGGAGCGATGCGCTCCCAGCGCGCCCGCTGCTCGCGCCCGAGCTCGGCCTTGTGCGACGGCAGCGCGAGAAAGGCGCCGCGCCGCGCCAGCGCCCCCTCGGACAGCAGTTCATCGAGCATGGCGACGAAGGCCTCGGCGTCGAGTGCCGGCGCGATCATCCGACGCAGCCGCTGCTGCTCGACACCCGGCAGTTCCGGCTCGCGCTGATGCACCTGCCCGACGGCCGCGAGCGTCTGCTCGCGCAGCTGCTGCCAGTGCGTCGCGGCGAAGGCAATGCCCGCCGCCACGCGGGCTCCGCTGTCGGCCAGCAGCACGTCGCGCTCGTCGTCGCGCAGGTTCCACAGCGACTGCAATCGCGCCAGCGCGACCGGCTGCAGGCCCAGCCAGGCGCCGAGTGCCGCGCTGGCGCTGCCGTCGCGCACCTGCGCGAGGAAGGCCAGGCGCTGCGGCGCACGTCGCCCGCGGCGGGGAGCCGAGCCGGCCGGCGTGGCGTCCAGCACGCGGCCACCTCCGATGGTGCGCTGGGCCGAGGCGTCGCGGATCACGAAGCGGTCGCCGCGCGCCACTGCGAGCGGCCGATCGAGCGCGAAGGACACCAGCGCCTCTCCGCCTGCCTCGACGCGCGCGCGGTCGAGCACTGCGAGCCGCGCCATGGCGTCGGCTGTGCCGTGATGCAGATGCAGGGTGCTGCCTTCGGCCAGTGCCTTCGCAACGCGCGGCGACAGGCGCAGGGAGGCATCGACGCGCTCGGTGAGGTTGGCGAGCGCCTCGTCCTGCACCCACATGCCGCGCTCGATCTGCGACTTTTCCAGCCCCGGCAGGTTCAGCGCGCAGCGCTCGCCGGCGCGGCCGGTCGCGGCGGGCCGATCCTGAGCATGCAGCGAGCGCACGCGCGATTGCAGCGGCTTGCCGTGCGGCCCAGGCGCCACCGCCACATGGTCGCCGACGCGGACCTCGCCCGAGTGAACGGTGCCGGTGACCACCGTGCCGACCCCGGGCAGCGTGAAGCAGCGGTCGATCGCCATGCGGAAGCGGCCGTCGCCGCGTGCACGCGGCAGCTGCGACGCCGCGAGCAGATCGCGCGAGAGTTCGTCGATGCCTTCACCGCTGAGCGACGAGACGGCGACCACCGGCCACGCTGCCGCCGCCGTGCCGGCCGTGCGCGCGGCAAGCTGGGCGCGGACTTCGTCGACCCGCGCCGGGGAAACGGCATCGATCTTGGTGAGCGCGACAGCGCCCTGCTCGATGCCGAGCAGCTGTGCACGAAGCGCTCGTGGCCCGGCACATCGATGAAACCGAGCCGGTCGGCGCCCTCCGCACCGACCGGCACGTAGGCGTAGCCGAGTTCGATCGAGATGCCGCGCTTGATTTCCTCGGGCAGACGATCGGTGTCGCGACCGGTCAGCCGCTTGACCAGCGATGTCTTGCCGTGATCGATGTGGCCCGCAGTGCCGATCAGCATGAAGGGGGGACTTTGCGAAGAGGGGCTTTGCGAAGAGGGACTTTACGCAGCCTGCCGCTGCATCAGCGTGCGGCGCACGGCGCCTTCAGAGCGCCCGCAGGTTGGCAAGGAACGCGGCTTCGTCCTGCGCCTGCAGGCAGCGCAG
>JALORV010000430.1 GCA_025458735.1 Burkholderiaceae bacterium
CGGCACCGACGCGGACTTCGAGCGCGTCGAGTCCGAAGGGAAGGCGCCCCGTGTATTTGATTGACACCAACGTCATCAGCGAAGCCCGCAAGAAGTCCAAGGCGAACGCCGGCGTGATCGAGTTCTTCGATCGCATCGTCCGCGCCGGCGACCCGGTCTACCTGTCGGTCATCACTGTCGGCGAGCTTCGTCGCGGCGTCGAACTCATCCGGCACCGCGGCGATGCCGACCAGGCGCTCTTGTTGGCGGACTGGCTCTCCGCCGTGCTCGAGCAGTACGCGGACAAAGTGCTCGCCTTCGACGCCGACGCCGCGCAGGTGTGGGGGCGACTCCGGGTTCCGAACCCCGAGCACGACCTGGACAAGCAGCTTGCGGCCACCGCGCTGGTCCACGATCTGACGGTGGTCACGCGCAATGCGGTGGACTTCGCAGGCACCGGCGTGAAGGTCATGAACCCATTCGCGGCGCCAGTGCCCCCGCAATGATGTCCATGGCGCTTGGCCGTGGAGCGTGGTCGAGGTGCCGTTCCAGGCAAGCATCGCCTCGGCGAAGTTCGTCGGGGCGCACGCGCAGTGTGCCCGCATCGACGTGAAGACCGTGAATGACCATTGAGCCGATCCACAACGACGAGGACCTGCGACTGCACGACGGTCTGAAGATTCCGTACGAGAGCCTGATGGCGGGGGTGCAGTAGTGCCCAGCCAGTCAACCGGAGCGGCGTGGATCTTCCCTGAACAGCAAAGATCGCCGTCCTTTCGAATATCGGATCCTGGCCCGCTGGGCGGGCGGGGGCGGGCAGCGGAGTTTGCTTCCGTGCTTCGTTTCTGCTCTCGCTTCGCGGAAGGTGACGCCGAAGACGTCGAGATCGTGAACTATCACTGAGGGTGCGTCGAGGAACAGGGCCGCGCCGGCCGCGGCAGCGCCGGGTCCCTCTTCGCAACCTTCTGTAGCTCGGCCACAGCTTCCCGCACTCGCTGCACGGCGGGCTGCGAGCGCCAGCCGAAGGCACGCCGGCGAAAGCGCGGCCCGAAGGCCCACTTGTGCGTTGCGGGTGGGGTCATCGATAATCACGCTTGACGTTAATCACGCTTGCCGTTAATGACGCGAAGCAATACTATTTTGCCCGGGGCGATCAGCACGTTCAAGTGTGCCGACACCGAAGCGCTGTTTCACCTGCGCCGGGTGGCGCGCTTCGCCAGCAGCGAGCGCCCGGCGTTGCGCAAGTCGAGGCAGCTCGACCTGACGCGACGCATCGAAGACCTGCGCGCGCCGCCAGCCAACTGGTTCGAGCGGCGGCAGGGCGATCGCGCCGCTCAGTGGAGCCTGCGGGTGAACGACCAGTTCCGCATCTGCTTGCGCTGGACGGGAAGCGACGCCGAAGACGTCGAGATCGTGGACTATCACTGCGGCAGGACGAGATGACCAGGAAGCGCAAACCCGTGTCGCCGGGCGAGATGCTGGCGGAGAAGTTCTTGAAGCGCCTTGGCATGAGCAACTACAGGCTGGCGAAGGAGATCGGCGTGCCCGCCCAGCGCATCGGCGAGATCGTCGCAGGCAAGCGCGCCATCACCGCCGACACCGATCTGCGGCTGTGCCGCTTCTTCGGGCTCTCCGACGGCTGGTGGCTGCGGCTGCAGGCGGACTACGACACCGCGGTCGCGAAGGCGAGCCTCGCGAAGGCGCTGGCGAAGATCAGGCCGTGGAAGCAAGCAGCGGAGCAGGCGGCGGATGCACACTGACCTGCCGCTTCCGAGTCGGGCACGCCTTGCATGCCGACGGGCGGGCGGCCTGCGGGGGGGGTCGCCGGCCGACGGCAACGGCGGGCACGGCTTTGACATCGGGCAAGGATGCGGCTCTGCTTCATGCCGCGCTCGGACTCAGCGCACGGCGGCGGGACACCGTGGAGCGCCGACGTGGTGACAGACGATTCCGCCGCCACTAGACTGCGCTCCGATCGAGGTGCCCAGCGCGCGAGTGATGGGTGAAACGGGAAGCCGGTGGGATGCCGGCACTGCCCCCGCAACGGTAAGTCGGACAGGCCGCTTGGCGGAGTCCGGAGACCGGCCTCGATCCGACGATCGTGCGGCCGTGTGCCGGGGCGATCGAGGTGGGGCGCTACGCGGCGGGCGGGCGCGGCACTGGCGGTCGCGGCTCCGAGGCGGCCGCCGACCGCACGAGCATCGACGCAAGCGCCCCGGTCTGCGGGTGTGCGAACCGGAGAGTCGATGCAAACCCTTGCCTTCGCCGAAGCGCGGCCGGCGCGCGGTCTTTCTTTGCTCGCGGCGGCGGTCGCCGCCGTCAGCGGCGCACTGGCCCCGCGGGCGTACGCGCTGAGCGACTCTCAACTCGACCGGGTCGTCGTCAGCGGCAGTCGCACCGCGGCGCCGGTCTCGGAGTCCGGCTCGGCCGTATCGCTGCTCACCGGCGAGGAACTGGAGCAGCGCCAGATCCGCATCGTCTCCGATGCGCTGCGCGCGGTGCCGGGTCTGGCGGTCAGCCGCAGCGGCCCGGTCGGTGCCGTCACCCAGGCACGCGTGCGCGGCGCCGAGGCCAACCACACCGTGGTCCTGCTCGACGGCGTCAAGATCAACGACCCGTTCACCTCCGAGGTGGACTTCGCCCACCTGCTGACGGCGGAAGTCGACCGCATCGAGGTGCTGCGCGGCCCGCAGTCGGTGCTGTACGGCTCCGAAGCGATCGGCGGGGTGATCAGCATCGTC
>JALORV010000037.1 GCA_025458735.1 Burkholderiaceae bacterium
CGCCTGGCCGAGCTGCGGAGGTATCTTTGACGTCGATGTGAAGGAAGCGCGGCTGCAGGAAATCAACGTTGCGCTCGAGGATCCGAAGGTCTGGGACGACCCGAAGCGCGCGCAGGAACTCGGCAGGGAAAAGAAGACGCTGGACCTTGTCGTCCAGAAAGTGCACACGCTCGACGGCGGCCTGCGCGACGCCGGCGAACTCTTCGAGATGGCGCGTGCCGACGACGACGACGCGACCCTGCATGCCGTCGAGTCCGACGTCGCCGGCCTGGGAAAGCAGGTCGCCGACCTCGAGTTCCAGCGGATGTTCAACAATCCGCTGGACCCGAACAACTGCTTCATCGAGATCCAGGCCGGCGCCGGCGGCACCGAGGCACAGGACTGGGCCGGCATGCTCGAGCGCATGTACCTGCGCTACGCCGAGCGGCGCGGCTTCAAGCCCGAGCTGCTCGACGAAACGCAGGGCGAGGTCGCCGGCATCAAGGGCGCGACGATCAAGGTCAGCGGCGACTATGCGTACGGCATGCTGCGGACCGAGACCGGCATCCACCGGCTGGTGCGCAAGTCGCCCTTCGACTCCAATGCGCGGCGCCACACTTCCTTCGCCAGCGTGTTCGTCTATCCGGAGGTCGATGAAACGGTCGAGGTCGAGATCAACCCGGCCGACCTGCGCATCGACGTCTACCGCGCCTCCGGGGCGGGCGGCCAGCACGTCAACAAGACCGAGTCGGCCGTGCGCATCACGCACGCGCCCTCGGGCATCGTCGTGCAGAGCCAGAACGACCGCTCGCAGCACCGCAACCGGGCTGAGTGCATGGCGATGCTGAAGTCGCGCCTGTACGAGCTCGAGCTGCGCAAGCGCATGGCGGAGCAGAGCAAGCTGGAGGAAGCCAAGACCGACATCGGCTGGGGCCACCAGATCCGCTCCTACGTGCTCGACCAGTCGCGCATCAAGGACCTGCGGACCAACATCGAGATCGGCAACACCCAGGCGGTGCTCGACGGCGACCTCGACGACTTCATCGAAGCGAGCCTCAAGCAGGGTGTCTGATGCTGCGCCACGCCATCGCGCAACCCGAGCTGCTGCCGCTGGCCGAAGGCGTGGCGAGCCCGCGCATCACGCTGCGCCGCTATCGCTTCGGCGACGGCGTCGCCATGTTCGAAGCGCTGGCGCCACACCGCGAGGAACTGATGCAGTGGATGGAGTGGCCGCGCCGCCACCAGCGCGTCGAGGACTCGGAGTCCTATGCGCGCCGGATGCACGCCGAGTTCCAGCTGCGCCGCTCGATGCCAATGGCGATCCTCGAGGCCGGCACCGACCGCTACCTGGGCGGCGCGGGCTTCCATGCTCCTGACTGGTCGACTCCGAAGGTCGAGATCGGCTACTTCCTGGTGTCGACGGCGCGCGGCAAGGGCTTTGCCACCGATGTCGTGCGGCTGCAGGTGCACTATGCGTTCGAGCAGATGCAGGTCAACCGTCTGTGGGGCACCTGCGATGCCGGCAACGACGCGAGCGCCGGCGTGATGCGGCGCGCCGGGCTGCGCGAGGAAGGGGTGATGCGCGCAGAGGCGCGTGATCACCACGGCAACGTACGCGACACCCGCCTGTTCGGCCTGACGATCGGGGACCTGCCGGACTGGGCCGACCGCCATGGGGTGTCCGATCTCCGCTACCTTCCGGTGAACGCATGAAACGCAGACTTTTCATCCTGACCGGTGCCTCGCGCGGCCTCGGCGCCGGCATCGCCGCGCAATTGCTGGCGCGCGACGTCATGCTGCTGACCCTGTCGCGGCGGCCCGACCCGGCACTCGAGGATGCGGCGCGCACGGCCAGCGCGGCACTCGAGCAGTGGGCGATCGACCTCGGCCACGACATCGGCGCCGCCGCTCGACTCGAGGCCTGGCTGCACCAGCACACGGCAGGTGATTTCAGCTCGGCCACGCTGATCAACAACGCCGGCCTGCTCGGGCGCGTCGGACCGGTCGACAGCAGCGACGCGGAGACGCTGGCCGCGGTCCTGGTACTGTGCCGCCAAGGCGGGGCTCGACCACGCCACTCGCGTCATTGCGCTGGACGAAGCCCGCCAGCCGCAGCCGGCGCGGCTCGTGTCGCTCGCTCCCGGCGTCATCGACACCGACATGCAGGGCGAGCTGCGGGCTGCCGATGCCGCCGGCTTTCCGGAACACTTTCACTTCGTCGAGATGAAGGCCGCCGGCCAGCTTCCCTCACCGGAAGCGGCGGCGGCCCGCGTTCTCGCCTACCTGATGCGCGCTGACTTCGGCTCGACGCCGGTCGACGACGTGCGTAACGCCTGAGACCCCGATGACCGAACCCACCCTCCCCGCCGCCGACGAGAACCAGATCATCGCGGAGCGTCGCGCCAAGCTCGCCGAGCTGCGAGCGCGCGGCCCTGCCTTCCCCAACGACTTCCGGCGAACGCATCTGGCGGGCGACCTGCATGCGGGCTACGACGACCTCGAGCGCGAGGCGCTCGAGTCCGCGCCGGTCGAGGTCGCGGTGGCCGGCCGCATGATGCTCAAGCGCGTGATGGGAAAGGTCGCGTTCGCCACCGTGCAGGACACGAGCGGCCGCATCCAGTTCTTCGTCGCAAAGGACGACGCCGGCGCCGAGGCGCTCGAGGAATTCAAGCGCTGGGACATCGGCGACCTGATCGCCGCGCGCGGCACGGTGTTCAAGACGCAGAAGGGCGAACTCTCGGTGCGCGTGAAGGAGCTGCGGCTGATGGCCAAGGCGCTGCGGCCGCTGCCCGACAAGTTCCACGGGCTCGAGGACCGCGAGCAGCGCTACCGCCAGCGCTACGTCGACCTGATCATGAACGAAGAGTCGCGCCGCGCTTTCCTGGTGCGCAGCAAGGCGATCGCGGCGATGCGCGACTTCATGGTGGCCGAGGGCTTCCTCGAGGTCGAGACGCCGATGCTGCAGGTGATCCCTGGCGGCGCGGCGGCCAAGCCCTTCGTCACGCACCACAACGCGCTCGACATCGACATGTTCCTGCGCATTGCGCCGGAGCTGTACCTGAAGCGGCTGGTCGTCGGCGGCTTCGAGCGCGTGTTCGAGATCAACCGCAACTTCCGCAACGAAGGCGTGAGCCCCCGGCACAACCCGGAGTTCACGATGATGGAGTTCTATGCCGCGTACCACGAGTACACGTGGCTGATGGACTTCACCGAGCGGCTGCTGCGCGCAACCGCGATCGCCGCCACCGGCACGGCGGTGCTTTCCTACCAGGGCCAGACCATCGACCTGACGCAGCCCTTTGCCCGCCTGACGACGGTGCAGGCGATCCGCGCGCACGCACCGCATTACACGGAGGCGCAGCTCGGCGACCGTGACTGGCTGCACCGCGAGCTGCGTGCGCAGGGGTCGACCCACGCCGAAGAAGCCGGCCTCGGCGCGCTGCAGCTGGCGCTGTTCGAGGAGGTGGCCGAGTCGAAGCTGATCCAGCCGACCTACATCGTCGACTATCCGGCCGAAGTCTCGCCGCTGGCGCGCGCCTCCGACACGCGGCCGGAGATCACCGAGCGCTTCGAGCTCTTCATCGCCGGGCGCGAACTCGCCAACGGCTTCTCGGAACTCAACGATCCGGAGGACCAGGCCGCGCGCTTCAACCAGCAGGCGAAGGCCAAGGCCGCGGGCGACGAGGAAGCGATGTACTACGACGCCGACTATGTGCGCGCGCTCGAATACGGCATGCCGCCGGCCGCCGGCTGCGGCGTGGGCGTCGATCGCTTCGTGATGCTGCTCACCGATGCGCCGAGCATCCGCGACGTGATCCTGTTCCCGCACATGCGACCGGAAGGCTGATGCCCACCGCGGCACGCCTGTGGACGATCGCCGGGCGGCTGCAGGCCCGCGCTGCACCGCCGCGCCCGGCCGGGCTGCTCCCGTTCTTCGTCGGCGGACACGCGGTCGGCTGGGTGGCGCCGCCGGTTGCGGCCTATCTCTCCGCCGGCGCGCCCGGCTTCCGGCTTGATGACGACGCGCTGCGACTGCTCGATGAAGGCCTCGACGTCGGGGCACGCAGCGATCGGTTGCGCCACGCGGCACTGCGGCTGCGCGATGCCGGCTTCATTGCGGGCTGGCGCGACGAACTGCTGGCGGTGCGGGCCGACGATTCGTCCGCCGTGCTGGCCAGCATCGAGCGCGCGGCCTGCCGCACTTTCGGCATCACCACGGAAGCGGTGCACCTGAACGCCTATGCCGACGACGGATCCGTGGTGGTTGCACGCCGTGCCGACCACAAGCCGATCGATCCCGGTCGCTGGGACAACCTGGTCGGCGGCATGGTGCCGGCCGGCGAAACGCTCGAGCAGGCGCTGGAGCGCGAGGCCTGGGAGGAAGCGGGCCTCGAGCTGGACCGGATCGAGGTTCATCGTGGCCGTTCGTTTCACGTGCGACGAGCGGTCGCCGAGGGCTACCAGTCCGAGCGCATCCACGTCTACGACGCCACGCTGCCGGCCGAAGCGGTCTGCGCCAACCAGGATGGCGAGGTCGCCGCGATCGCGCACCGGTCGATCGCCGACGTCGTCAGCGCGATAGAGAACGATGAGTTCACGCTCGAGGCCGCGCTCGCCACGCTGGAGAGCCTTTCCCGGCGCAGCGGCTGCGCGATGCCGGCGGGGCTGTACGCATGATCGACGCGGTCGTCCTGTTCTTCGTGCTGGGACTGGTGGCGCGACTCGGCAAGAGCGACCTGCGGTTGCCCGAGGCGTTGTACGAGACACTGTCGATCTTCCTGTTGCTGGCCATCGGCCTCAAAGGCGGAGTCGAGCTGGCCCGGCAACCGCTGGCGAGCGTCCTGCCGGCTGCTGCCGCCGCCCTCACGCTCGGCGCGGCCATCCCGCTGCTGCTCTATCCGGTGCTGCGCGCGGCCGGCCGGCTCGGCGTGGCCGACGCGGCCTCGATCGCCGCCCACTACGGTTCGGTATCGGTCGTCACCTTCGCGGTGGCCATGGCGCTGCTCACGCAGCGTGGCATCGGCGCTGAACCGTACATGCCGCTGCTGGTGGCGCTGATGGAGGCTCCGGGCATCATCGTTGGCATCGTGCTGGCACGCGCGCTGACGCACGGTGGCGAGGGCCGCCCGCCGCTGCGCTGGGGCCCACTGCTGCACGAGGTCGTCTTCGGCAAGAGCGTGCTGCTGCTGCTGGGTGGCCTCGCCATCGGAGCGATCGCCGGACCGACGGCACTGGCGCCGGTCGAGCCGCTGTTCGTCAATCTGTTCAAGGGCGTGCTGGCGCTGTTCCTGCTGGAAATGGGCCTGGTCGTCGGCGGGCGCCTCGGCGACATCCGCCGCGCGGGGCCCTTCCTCGTGGCCTTCGGTCTGCTGGTGCCGCTGCTGCTCGGAGCACTCGGCGCTACCGTCGGACATCTGGTCGGGCTCTCGCTCGGCGGCACCGCACTGCTGGCGACGCTCGCCGCCAGCGCGTCCTACATTGCCGCCCCGACCGCGATGAGAATCGCGGTGCCGGAAGCCAATCCGGCACTGTCGATCGGCGTCGTGCTTGGCGTGACTTTTCCGTTCAACATCACCGTCGGCATCCCGCTTTACCTCGGGATGGCGCGCTGGCTGGGGAGCTAGCCTTGAAAACGCATGCCCGGCAGCTGCTGGTGATCATCGCCGAAGCAGCCCTCGAGAAGCAGCTGATCCGCGACGCGCGCCAGTTCGGCGCGAACGGCTACACCATCAACGAAGTGCGCGGCGGCGGCGAACGCGGCGATCGCGAGGCGAGCTGGGAAGCCGACCGCTCGATCGAGATGAAGGTGATCGCCGAAGCGGCGGTGGCCGAGCAACTGGCGCGCCATGTGCTCGCAACCTATGCCCCGCACTACGCGGTGACGATGTTCACGACCGGCGTCGGCGTATTCCGCGCCGAGAAGTTCTAGTCCGCACCGGGACGCCGCCTTGCGGACCCGATCCCCGGCTCCATCGTCATCCGACGCGGCGCGGGCCATCGCGCCGGCCAAGGTCGTGCGCCTGATGCTGGCTTTCTTCGGCGATGCCGAGATCCCGGACGTGGAGGTCGTCGATGCCGACGCGGTGCCGGCCGCATACCGCGCGCTCCTCGCGCACTCGGGCCACATGACGGAGCGGCTCGAGAAACACTACGGCGCCGCCGTGGCGGTCCGCCCGCACAGCGTGCGGCGCGAGGGCGACATCTATGGCCGCCGCATCGACCTGCGGGTGGATGGACGGGCATCGCCGGTGATGACGGCGATCATGATCTTCAATCTCGGGCTCGTTGCGGCCACCGTGCGGGAGGAAATCCTGCGGGCCGACACTCCGCTTGGGCACATCCTGATCCGCCACCGCATCCTGCGCCGGGTCACGGTCGATGCGCTGCTGCGCTTCGATGCGGGCGACCCGCTCGTGGCGCGCTTCGGCCCGGGCCTTGGCCAGCCCGCCTACGGCCGGCTGGCGACGATCGACTGCGATCGCCGCCCGGCCGTCGATCTGCTGGAGATCGTCAGTCCCTGAGTGAGCTTTCCAGGACGCACCCGGGTAGCAAGTGGCCCCGCGCGGGTCCGGTGCCGGCACGCAGCCGGCTCAGGGCTTCCTGGCGAGCAGGCGCGCCGGCTGCATCTTCGCGGTGCCGTAGTCGGGACGGCCTTCACCCGGCGCTTCGATCTGCACCACCTCGAGTCCGGCGTCCTTCACGAACTTCTCCAGCATGGCCCGGTTGAAGGTCACACCCGACGCCGGCTGGCCGGGGTCAGGCTGCCCGTAGAACCCCTCCAGCACGACGATGCCGCCGCGCTTCAGTCCTCGCGCGGCTCCGCGCAGTTCCTCGGCGCCGCCGGCGTAGATGATGGCGACCAGATCCCACTGATCACGCCCGAAGTCGAAGTCCTCCGTCGACGAAAAGACGGTGTTGACGCGCGTTCCCCGCGCCGCGGCCGCCTCGCGGGCGATCTTCAGTCCCTCACCGGCGATGTCATAGCCGGTGACGTCCCAGCCCTGCGACGCCAGCCAGACGGCATTGCGTCCCTGCCCCATGCCGACGTCGAGCGCCCGTCCGGGCTGCATGCCCTTAGCGGCCTTTACGAGCCAGGCGTTGGGCTCGTGATTGAAGCCTTCGCCGAGCACGAAGGCTTCGTTCCAGAAGGCGGCCTCCGCCATGTCGCCGCTCATCATGCGCTGGTACACCGCCAGGCAGGGACGACCTGCTTCGGTGACCCAGGTTGCGGTCACCATCGACTGCGTCTGCGCCGAGGTCGAGGGTGACCGAAGGATGAGGTCTCCGGTGACAACCGTCGCCGTCCCCTGCGCCCGAGCCTTCAGCTCACTCCAGTCCCGGCGCACCTTCGACTCCGACTGGCGGGGCGACATGCGACCAAGCACCTGCTCGCGCGTGCTGACCAGCCCACGTGGACTGATGATGAGCGCTTCCGCACAGAGCAGGCGCCCGGCGGCTGCCGCGTCGCCGCGAGTCAGGCTGCCGGCGAACTCCAGCGTCAAGGCGGTGAAATCGGTCTTGGCCGGAGCCTGCTGCTGCGCGGCGGCCGGCAGCGCACAGACCAGCAGCGCAAGAGCGGAGAGAAACTGAATGCGCCGCACCGGACACCTGCCTTCCGAGAAGTGAAATCGGGACCGCGATTGTGTGCCATGGGCCGGCCCCCGGCAACGGTGCCCGGCCTGGCTGTATTCTCGGGTCGGGTGAACCTCCGGAGGAGACCACCGATGCGCGCACCGAATCTTCTCGGCACGCTGCTGGCGCGTTCGATGCTGCTCGTGATGGTTTGTGGCGTCGCTGGCACCGCGATCGCCCAGCCCGCGGTCAATCCGATGCGGCGCTTCAACACCTTGACCGAGTCGCTGTACCTGCTGGAGCGCTGCGGCGCGCTGACGCCCGAGCGCCGCGACTGGCTGCTGCAGCTACGCGATCACGCCTTGCGGATTCCGTCCGACATGACGCCGCAGCAGTGGGCCGCGCACGAGGCCGAGATCCGGCGCGAATTTGCCGGGCGCTATCAGACCGTCTCCAGCGAAACCTGCGCGACCCTGGTAACCACCACGGACCGGGAGCGGGCATCGCTAGGTCCTCCGCAGTAGTGCCCTCATCCCCGGCCGGCGTCGGCGTCGACGCTACGCGCGCGCTGCCGCGGCCTAGTTCGCCTCGTCGATCCAGGCCATCTGGATCGCCTCGAGGATCTTCTCGCCGGAGCGGGCCGGA
>JALORV010000431.1 GCA_025458735.1 Burkholderiaceae bacterium
CGCACGCTGCTCAAGCTGCCGGTGCTCGGCGAGATGCTGCAGAAGGCCTCGATCGCGCGCTGGAGCCGTACGCTGGCCACCACCTTTGCCGCCGGCGTGCCGCTGGTCGAGGCGCTCGACTCGGTCGGTCCGGCGGCCGGCAACTCCGTGTACAAGGAAGCGACGAAGTCGATCCAGACCGAGGTCAACGTCGGCACCAGTCTGGCGCAGTCGATGCAGAACACCGGCGTGTTCCCGAACATGGCGGTGCAGATGACGCAGATCGGAGAGGAGTCCGGCTCGCTCGATTCGATGCTGTCGAAAGTGGCCGACTACTACGAGCGCGAGGTCGACGAGACGGTTGACGCGCTGTCGAGCCTGCTGGAGCCGATGATCATGGTCGTTCTCGGTGTGATCATCGGCGGCATCGTCATCGCCATTTACATGCCGATCTTCAAGCTCGGCCAGGTCGTCTAGCCCGCCGGCCGTACCGCCGGTAGCGGTCGATCGCCATCGCAGTGCTCGAACTGCCGCAGTTCATCGCCGCCACGGCCCTACGGCCCTTCTGGGCCTGGTGGTGGGCTCTTTCCTCAACGTGGTGATCCACAGGATGCCGCGCATGATGGAAATTGAGTGGCGGGCACAGTGCGCTGAACTCGAAGGCAAGGAGCCGCCGGCCGAAGGCCGCTACAACCTGCTGGTGCCGCGTTCGCACTGCCCTGCCTGCCAGGCTCCCGTGCGTGCCCGCGACAACGTGCCAGTGCTGTCGTGGCTGCTGCTGCGCGGGCGCTGTGCCGCCTGCGGCGCGGCGCGGATATCGGCGCGGTATCCGCTGGTCGAGGCACTCACCGCGGTCCTGTCGGCTGCCGTGGCGTGGAAGTTCGGCTTTGGCTGGGCCGCCGGCCTCGGACTGGTCTTCACCTGGATGCTGATCGCGCTGACCTTCATCGATGCCGACACCACGCTGCTGCCGGACGACCTGACGCTGCCGCTGCTGTGGCTGGGACTGCTCGCCAATCTGCTTGGAATCTTTGCTCCGGTCACGCTGCAGGATGCGGTCATGGGAGCCATGGCGGGTTACCTGGTGCTGTGGTCGATCTACTGGGCGTTCAAGCTGCTGACCGGCAAGGAAGGCATGGGCTACGGTGACTTCAAGCTGCTGGCTGCGCTCGGCGCCTGGATGGGCTGGAAGGCGCTGCTGCCGATCGTGCTGCTGTCGTCGCGTCGGCCTGACCGGCGGCGTCGGCAGCGGCAAGAGCACCGTGGCCCGACTGCTGCAGCAGCGCGGCGCGGGCATCGTCGATGCCGATCAGCTGGTGCACGAACTGATCGCCCCCGGCGGCGCGGCCATCGAGGAACTGCGTTCCGAGTTCGGCCCCGATGCCATCGGCAGCGACGGCGGACTTGACCGCGCCTGGATGAGGTCGCGTGCCTTCGCCAGCCTGCATGACCGGCGGCGACTCGAAGGCATCCTTCATCCGCGCGTACGCCTTGCGTCCGACGCGCGTGCGGCGCAGCTTGCGGACCGCGTCAGCTACATCGCCTTCGTCGTGCCGCTGCTGGTCGAGTCGGGCGACTGGCGCCAGCGGGTCGACCGGATACTGGTGGTCGACTGCTCCGAAGGCGTTCAGCTCGAACGAGTCGCCGCGCGGCCCGGGCTCGACCGTGCCACCGCACTGTCGATCGTGCAGTCGCAGGCAACGCGCGACGAGCGCCTGTCCGCGGCCGACGACGTGCTGTTCAATGAAGCGCCGCTGGCTCTGGTCGAAGACAGCGTGGCGGAGCTGCACGCGCGCTATGTGGATGCCGCAACGGCCGCGTCCGGCGGTCGCCTGTGATATCGTCGAAAGCGTTGCGCACACAGTGTCCATGTCGAACGACGGTCAGGTTCTGTACGAATACCCGTTCAGCGAGCGGATCCGCACGCTGCTGCGGCTCGAGGACCTGTTCGACAAGCTGCTCTACTTCTGCGAGCAGCAGCACGCCTACTGTCACCACACCGCGCTGCTGACCCTGTTCGAGGTCCTCGAAGTCACGTCGCGGGCCGACCTGAAGTCCGACCTGCTGCAGGAACTCGAGCGCCACAAGCAGACGCTCAACGCGCTGCGCAACAACCCGCAGGTCTCGGAGGCTGCCCTGTCGTCGGTCCTGACCGACATCGAACAGGCGCAGCAGGCGCTCAATGCAACGACCGGCAAGGCCGGGCAGCATATCCGCGACAACGAGTGGCTGATGAGCATCCGCAGCCGCGCCATCATCCCCGGCGGCACCTGCGAGTTCGACCTGCCCTCGTACCACGCCTGGCTGACGCGCGACGTCGAAAGCCGCACGCATGATCTGCAGGCCTGGGTGCAGCCGATGATGCAGTTTCACTCGGCGCTCGGCATCGTGCTCAAGCTGCTGCGCGAGACGGCCCACCGCAGCCGCCAGACCGCGGCACAGGGCGCCTTCCAGCAGATGCTGCAGGGCCGGACTTATGCGCTGCTGCAGGTGCGTGTAGACGGATCGCTTGGCGCGATTCCCGAGATCAGCGCCAACAAGTACATGCTGTGGATACGCTTCACCACCCAGGACCGGGACCTGAAGCCGCGTTCGGTCGAACGCGACATCCCCTTCGAACTTGCGCTCTGCGCGTTCTGAGGCGGCATGAAGTCGGTCCGGTGCCCCGCCTGCGGCGCACAGTCGCTCTGGAGCGAAGCCAACACCTTTCGACCGTTCTGCTCCGAGCGCTGCAAACTGATCGACCTCGGCGCCTGGGCTTCCGACCGCTACGCGATCGCCGGCTCGCCACAGGACAGCGACTCCTCCGCTCCGACGCACGGCGACACCCGCGACTGACTCCGCACGGGCGCTACTGCCAGATCGCGCGCTGGGCCGCGATACCGTGCGCTCCGGCCTGCTGGGCGCGAGCCACATCCGCGCGGTCCAGACCGCCGATGGCATACACCGGCACGGCTGCCGTCGAGATGAGTCGGGCGAACGCCGGCCAGCCGATGCCAGCGGCGCCTGGATGCGATGCCGACGCCTGCACCGGCCCCAGCACGACGAAGTCGACGCCGATGGCGGCGGCGTGCCGCAACTGGTCCACGTCATGCGTCGAAGCGGCAACCAGGGCCAGCGGCGGCCGCCGT
>JALORV010000038.1 GCA_025458735.1 Burkholderiaceae bacterium
GAAGCCGAGCTGATGTGCCGGTCGTTGATTGAGTCATGCCTGCAGGATGGTGTGACCGCCTTCCAGCGGTGCTGCGAGGGGCTGTATGCATCGACGGCGCCTGCGACTCCCGCGCCGATGAATGCCTTTCAGCGACTCGCACAGGGCAGCGAGCTTTGGCAGGCGCGGGTCGGCGTTGCGTATGTCGATATCCTCGGCAGTTCGGACCTGGAGCGACTCAGGAGGTTTTTCCAGAAGCGGCACCTGCTGGCTCACAGCGATGGCATCGTGGATCAGCGATACATCAACGAGTCGGGCGACCCGACCTACAAGGTTGGGCAGCGGATCATGGTCTCAACGTCGGAGGTCGACGGCATCGTCATAGGCATCGGCAAGTTGATGGCGGGGCTACGAAATGCCGTCAACGGGCCACCGGACAGGCCTTAGCCCACGGTCGAGTCGGAGTTGCTCCCCACCGATGGAGCGGCTCGATTCAAATTCGCCAGAGCGTCGTTGTCAGCGACGAGCAAGACCGTCAGAATGTCGTTGCTTGCGGTCTCATGACGGCTCACGCAGAGTAGGGGAACAGACGGGGGAACAGTTCGATTTCTCCCGGAAGTTTTCTCAATGAGATCAACAGCTTAGGTCGCCGTTTTGTATCCCATCAGCCACCCCAGGTAACACCGGGCAATGCCTGCCCAGCGGCCCCTCATCGCGTGGTGAGGGGCCGTTGTCGTTTGGGGTGCGTCCAAAGCGAATGCTCCGGCTTGTCGTCGTGATCGACGAGTCGAAGCGAAGCCATTCGGGTGGGGCTTTCGCCATCTGCCGGCGCAGTCCGCCCTGGGGCGAGTCTCGCGCGGCGTGGGATCACTGCTACCGATCGGGGTGTCGGAACCACCTTGCCGAGTGTCTACGCCTGCGTTAGTATTACCTCGTAATACCGCAGGAGCACAGCCATGGAAGCGACGTCGGTCACGAGCAAGGGTCAGGTCACCATCCCCAAGGAACTGCGGCAGCGGCTGGGCATCCGGCAAGGCAGCAAGATCGAGTTCGCGGTGGTGGGGAACGATGTCGTCATGAGGGTACGCAGCTCACCTGCCGCGGAGCCGACCAGTGGATTCGGCCTGCTCAAGTCGAGGCGGGCGGCCGTCCCGGCCGATCTGGATCCTGCCTCACTGGCCAAACGATGATCGGGCTGGACACCAACGTCCTCGCCCGCTACTACGTCGACGACGCGGGCGACGCCGAGGCGAAGCGGCAGCGCCTGGCTGCGCGACGGCTGATCGATTCGGGCCAGGCGTTGATGGTCAGCAAGACTGTCGTTCTGGAACTGGAGTGGGTCATGCGCGGCTACTACGGTTTCACGCAGACCGAAGTGGGCTCCGTCCTGCGGCACCTCCTGGGCTTGACCCATGTCACCGTCGAGGGCCGCGAGGCTGTCGAGCAGGCACTGGCCAACAGCGAAGCCGGGTTGGATTTCGCCGATGCCCTGCACCACGCCAGCTACAGGGCCTGCATCAGCGTCGCGACCTTCGATGACCGGAGGTTTGCCCGTCGAGCCAAGAGGCTTGGGTTGGCGCCCGCGGTGACGGTTCTGGCGTAGCTAAGCTGGCGCTGTCCACGTACCCCGGCCTTGCTGCTGAGCCACAGGCTGCATCTCCCATATCGAGGCGTGTGCTCGAGATCGCGCAGCGGATGGAAGCATCAGGTGCTGCCGCACGTACAGAGACCATGCCTCAGAATCGGTGATCTTGATGGTCTCACGACGGCTCCTGCGGGCTGGGGAGCAGTCGGGCCTCACCGAGCTTCTCTGCTGACGGCGGCACCGCCATGCCGTCGCGTTTGAGCGTTCGGCGCACGACGTCACCATGCAGGCTGAACTGGGTTCGGATGGCTTTGCTGCGGACTTCGACGCCGGTGCCTTTGCTTCCCGTGCGTTCCTCCATCGTTGCGCTGAGGTCGCTTCGATTGAAGCCGCTGGCTTGAGGTACGGCAAGGGCGTCCCACTCGACCACGTGTCGTGACGAATGGTTCGTGTGTGTCTGCCCATCCGACGCGGTCGCGGCGAACGGGTGCAACCTGCTCGGCACCGGGCACACTGTCCGTCTGGGGGAACCGATCATGGATTCGATCAACGACGCGCTCGCGGCCGTCCTGCAAACCGTGCAGACGCCGGGCGACTTCTTTGCGGCTGGCGAGTGCGCCCTGCATGTTCCGCTGATCGAGGTTGAAGGCATCGGCCAGATCGCCTTGCCGCTGCTGCCGGCGCAGGCCGCTCAACTCATCGCGGCGGCTGAACGCGCGCCCTATGGCCGCGGGGCAGACACGCTGGTTGACACCTCCGTGCGCCGCACCTGGCAGATCAGCGCCGACCGCGTTCGCATCCGGGGCAGGCACTGGCCGTCTATGCTCGACGGCATCGTCGAACGCGCGGCCGCGGGTCTCGGCGCAGGCACCGGGGTGGAGGCCGAGCTGTACAAGCTGCTGGTCTACGACAAGGGCAGCTTTTTCCTCGAGCATCGCGACACCGAGAAGTCGCCGGGGATGTTCGGCACGCTGATCGTGGCGCTGCCGTCGCTGCACACGGGCGGTGAACTGGTGATCCGTCATCGCGAGCGCGAAGCTCGACTCGACTTGCGCTGCGCTGATGTTTCCGAGGTCGCCTGGACCGCCTTCTATGCCGACTGCGTGCACGAGGTGCTGCCCATCGACTCGGGGTGCCGGCTGGTGCTTGTCTACAACCTGCGGCGCAAGGGCCGCGGGCGCTTGCCCCGGCCGCCGTCATACGACAAGGAGACGGTTGCTTTGGGGCGCTTGTTGTGCCGGTGGTGCGAAGAGCGGGAGCAACCGGACGAAGACCGGCCGCTCAAGCTGGTCTACCCGCTGGCACACGCCTACACGCCGGCCGAGTTGTCGTTCGCTGCGCTCAAGGGCGCAGATGCTGCGGCTGCCACCGTACTGACCGCGGCCGCGGGCGATGCCGCCTGCGATCTGCACGTGGCGCTGCTGCGCATCGAAGAGAGTGGTGCGGCGGAGTACAACGGCTACTCCGGCCCACGCTGGCGCAGCCGCTACCACGACGATGACGAGGAAGACGGCGATGACGAGAGCGACGACGAGTTCAGGGTGGCCGAGGTCTTCGATCGCTCCTTGACCCTGTCGGATTGGAGACGGCCCGACGGCGGCGTGGCGACCTTGGGCGCCTTGCCCTTCAGCGAAGGCGAGGTCTGCCCGCCGGATGCACTGGCCGACATGGAGCCGGACGAACAGCACTTCCACGAAGCCACCGGCAACGAAGGCGCCTCGTTCGAGCGCAGCTACCAGCGGGCGGCCCTGGTGTTGTGGCCGCATGCGCAGAGGCTGCGCTTGATCGCGCGGGCAGGCTTCGCAGCCTCGATGCCGGCGCTGGACGGCATGGTCAGGGCCTGGATCGACAGCGGAGCCGAACCGGGCCACGCGGCCTGGCACGAGGCCCTCGCTTTGGCCGCAGAGATGCTGGCCTGCTGGCCCGTGCAAGCTGCTCGTCGGGACCACGATGGGCCGGGCGCCGAGAGCGTGATGTTGTCGCAACTGGTGCGGCTGCAGGATCGCGAGCACATCGAATCGATGCTGACCAAGGTCGTCGCGGCCGGTGCGTACTCAGGCGGTGGGTACGCGGCCGGCGACAACGCGGCCCTGATGCAGGCGCTGAAGCTGCTGCCGGCCTCCCGCGTCGGCGCGCTGCTGCTGTCCGTCGTGCAAGGCAATGCCGACCTCCACATCGGCGGCTGCGCCGACCTGCTGGCACGTGCTGCCGCTGTTTCAGCCTGGCGGGGACAGTTGCCGGGCGCAGCGCGGGCGCTGCTCGATGCCATGCCGGGCGATCCGGCGCGACCCAAGTCGCCGGCCGATGCGTGGCGCCGCGAACGCGCCGATGCAGGCGTGATCCACGACACGCTGCGTGCATTGGCCCCCGCGGGGCAAGCGGGCCTGTCTGCGCTGGCCGACCAGGCCGTGACGCACTGGCTGGCCTGGCCCAAGACCTATGGCATGGATGCCGTCATCGTTCCGGCCTTGCGCCGTCTCGCCGAGCGGCCCGCGCTTCTGAACCGGCCGGCCTGCCTGCGGCTGCGGGCGGCTGCGTTGGACCACCTGCGCGCACGGTCCTCACTGGACTTGGCACCGCCTGCCGACTGGCGGCGCGAGGCCTGCATGAGCTGCCGTTGCGAGCACTGCCTGGCACTGGGCCGCTTCCTGCAGAGTGCCGACCAGGAGGTCTGGCGCTTCAAGGCGCGCGAGGCCGATCGCCGTCACGTCGAGGACCAGGTCCGTCAGGGGCGGTGCGACGTCGACTGCAGCACAGAGCGCAAGGGCAGCCCGCATGTGCTGGTGTGCACCAAGAACCAGGCGAGCTACGAGCGCAGAGTCGCGCAGCGACGGGCGGACCTCGACGATCTGACGCGGCTCAAGGCGTAGGCCTGTTCGGCCTGGCGGCCCACCGGGGCGAGATGCCATGGTCTTCGCACCACCGCCGTGCGATCGACTCCATGGCCTGGCGTTCGAAGGCGAACCAGGCCTCTCGTTGCGCCGGGTGCGCGGCCAGCGCGTCCTTGAAGCGACGGAAGGGCTTGCGCTGTCGCAGCGCTTGCCCGAGCGCCCGGGCGAGGCGGTCATCGCCGCACTGATCGACGAAGTCCTCCATGACGCCGAAGGCCTCGGACGACTCGATGGGTTCGATGAACAGCCAGCGGTCGTCATCGCGGGGATCCTCGTCGGCTTCGTCGTCGGCATCGGGTCCGATCAGGGACAGGATCGTCCCGGACTCGATGTTCAGCCAGTGGCTGCACTCCCCGAGCGGGTCGCGCGAGTTCAGCCCCGCCGCGTGAAATCGCGGCTCGGCCTTCGCCAGCCGAGCAAGCCCTTCCGGGCTTGCTCGCGCGGGCTCAGGGCCCAGGTCAGCTCCTCGAGGTCGATGGTCAACACCCGTGCGACAGCGCCACCGCGGGCGGGCGGGGTGCCGTCCGTGCTCACCTCGAGATCCCCAAGGCGTCCCACAAGAACTGGTAGGACACGGCGGGCCGCCCTTGGGCGGCGAACTGCTGGCGCTCGCCTTCCTCGTACTCGCGCATCAGGCCCTTCACGCGCTCCAAGCCCGCCGGGGTGGTGATGGCCTGACGCGGCGTGCGTCCGTCCAGAGCGGGAATCGTCTCGTCAGCCCAGTTGGCGTAGTGGCGATGGAGCACTTGCTCGATGGCCTGCGCGATGACCTCGGGCGGCAGGTCCGGTGTGCTTGCGGAGGAGGATCGCGGCGGGCGGCCCGTGTTGTTGCCACCCTGGCCGCCGCCCGCCCGGGCGAGATGGCCTGCCGGATCGGTGATCTCGCGCGTCAGGTGCTGCACGGCCGCGCCGGCCACGCCTTCGAACCAGGCGCGGCCAACATCCGCCAGCCTCTGTGTGCGGTGGAAGAGTTCGACGCGGTCGGTGCTGCGTCCTGGGTTGATGGTCGACCGGCTGCGCTGCGCGCCATCAGCGCCCTCGATCATGCGATTCCATCCCTGCTGCGCATCGCCACTGACATCGGGCTGCGACGACAAGGAGGCGGCGAGCGCCGCCGCATCGAGCACGCGGTAATGGTCGGTCACCAGGAGCAGGGGATCGCCGGTCGACGCATCCTGGATCTGCGGCAGCGATGCGGGCGCGAACCACTGGTCCAGCCAGGCGCGGGCGATCTCCAGCTCGAGCAGATCGCGTTGGTTGTCGCTGTGAAAATTCAATCCGGCAGAGCCGGCCATCACCTGTCGGGCCTGCGCCAGCACGGCCGCCTCCGCCAGTTTGGAGAAGGGATAGATGGCGCCCGAGAGCTCACGGTGCCCGTCGATGCCGGCGCCGGTGGCGACCTCCATGATGCGCGCGCCCATCAGCATGCCCGGCTTTGCACTGCGGCTGCCTCTGATCTCGCGCACCGGCTGCGGCTGGGCCTGCGGGTCGAACTCGTCGATCAGGGTCATGCCGGCGCCGGGCTGCACGTCGGTGACCCGGTACAGGCGCAGGGGCCGTGCGCGCAATTGAGCGATCCAGTCGCGCTGGCCGGGCGTGAGAAACGGGCCCTCCCGCCCCAACAGGTAGGCGTTGATTTCTCGCAGGCCACCACGGCCGTGGATCTCCCCGCGGGAGATCAACCACTCGCCGGCGTTGATCGACACCGTGGTCATGCCGTCCTCGTCCAGCTGCCAGCCGTCACGCGGGCCTTCGGGCCGCCAGAGGTCCAGCAGGGCCTCGAACGCGCTGCGCCAGCCCTTGCGATGACGCTCGGCCAGCCACGAGATCGCGACGCGGGCCGCGTCTTCGTGATCGCGCGGGCGCAG
>JALORV010000039.1 GCA_025458735.1 Burkholderiaceae bacterium
CGTGGTCGGGCCGGAGGCTCCGCTCGCTGCCGGCATCGTCGATCAGTTCCGCAGCCGTGGCCTGCGTGTGTTCGGACCGACGCGCGCCGCGGCACAGCTAGAAAGCTCGAAGGACTTCGCCAAGTCATTCATGCGGCGCCACGGCATCCCGACAGCCGAGCATGAGACTTTTACCGATGCGGCGGCCGCACGCGCCTACGTGCGCCAGCGCGGCGCTCCGATCGTGGTCAAGGCCGACGGGCTGGCCGCCGGCAAGGGCGTCGTGGTCGCGGCCACGGTGGCCGAGGCGGAAGCGGCGATCGACGCGATGCTGGTCGGCAATACGCTCGGGGCCAGCGGCGCCCGGGTCGTCATCGAGGACTTCCTGTCGGGCGAGGAGGCGAGCTTCATCGTCATGTGCGATGGCCGCAACGCGCTGGCGCTCGCGACTTCGCAGGATCACAAGCGGCTGCTCGATGGCGACCGCGGCCCCAACACCGGCGGCATGGGAGCGGTCTCGCCGGCCGCGATCGTGACGCCGACCGTGCATGCCCGCGTGATGCGCGAGATCATCCTGCCGACCATCCACGGCATGGCGAGCGACGGCATTCCGTACACCGGTTTCCTCTACGCCGGCCTGATGATCGATGCGCAGGGCCAGGCACGCACGCTCGAGTTCAACTGCCGCCTGGGCGACCCTGAGACGCAGCCAATCATGCTGCGCCTGAAGACCGATCTCGTGACGCTGCTGGAAGCCGCCATCGACGGCAAACTCGATCAGGTCGAGGCGGCCTGGGACCGACGCACGGCGCTGGGCGTCGTGGTGGCGGCAGCCGGCTACCCCGACGCTCCGCGTGCAGGCGATGTGATCCGTCGCCTGCCGGCCGACGACGACGACTGCGTCACCTTCCATGCCGGCACCGCGCTGCAGGGCGACGCGCTCGCCACGCGCGGCGGCCGCGTGCTGTGCGTGACGGCGCTCGGCGACACCGTGCGCGCGGCGCAGAAGCGCGCCTACGAAGCCGTCGACCAGGTCGACTTCGACGGCATGCAGTTCCGGCGCGACATCGGCCATCGGGCACTGAAGCCGCGCACCTTGTAGCCAGCCGCCGGCCGCGCTGCTGCGGCCCGCGGCCGGGTCCCCGCCAGCCGGCACTGCGCGGGCTGCAGTGGCCGGCGGATTCCGCCACAATTCGCGACCCTTCGACTTCCTGCCGCCCCGGGCTTCGCCAGAAAGACCGACCGCCGATGAGTGCCGAAACTACCCTGCCCTACGCCGTCGAGCAGCACATCGCGCTGCGCCGCGTGACGTCGATCGCGCCTTCGCCGGACGGCCGCTGGCTGGCGGTCGCCGTGCAGCGGCTCGACCGCGACGGCGTCAAGTACGTGTCTGACCTCTGGAAGGTGCCGACCGATGGCTCCGCGCCGACCCAGCTCACCCGCGGCGACAGCAAGGACGTGGCGCCGTGTTTCCGCCACGATGGCGCGCTCGCCTTCCTGTCGAACCGGCAACCGAACGAAGTCAAGCCGGACGAAGACGCCGACAAGCGCATGCAGGTCTGGCTCCTGCCGGCCTCCGGCGGCGAGCCGCAGCAGCTCACCGACGAGCCGCTCGGCATCGAGGGCTTCCGCTTCGCGCGCCGGGCCGACCGTCTGGTGTACTTCGCGCCGGTGCTGCCCGGGGTCGCGCACGACAAGCAGCGCGAGACCGCCGCGGAACGCCGCAAGAAGCAGGCGAGCGCGCGCCACTTCCGGCAGCAGCCGGTGCGGCACTGGGATCACTGGCTGCACGAGAACGACAACCTGGCCAGCACGCACCTGATCGCCTGCAGCAGCAATGCACAGGGCCGCGTCGACCTGACCCCGGAGGCGCGGCGCGAACTGTCGATCGAGCCTGCGCTGGACGTGAGCGACGACGGCCGCCAGGTCGCGGTGACCTGGCAGTCGACCGGCGCTGACCGGGTGCTCGATTCGACCATCCGCGTCTTCGACCTGGTCAGCGGATCGGCGCGCGACTTCGGCGCCGCCACCAACACCAACAACGACGCGCCGCTGTTCTCGCCCGATGGCAAGTCGCTGGCCGTGGTGCGCAGCACGCGTTCGGCCCAGGCCGTGATGCGGCCGACGCTGACGCTGATCGACCTGGCGAGCGGCACGCTGCGTGCGCTCGGCACCGCCCTCGATGCCTGGCCACACCCGCAGGCCTGGAGCGCCGACGGCAGCCGCATCCTGTTCACGGCCGATCTCGATGGCCAGGTGCCGGTGTTCTCGCTCGACGTGGCAGGCGACCGCGTCGAGCGCATCACGGCCGCCCGCAGCGGCGGCACGCACAGCGATGTCGTGGTTCTCGCCGACGGCCGCATTGCCGGCATCCGCTCGACCACGCGCGAGGCCCCGGAGGCGTTCGTCGCGACCGCATCGCCCGACTCGCCGCCGCAGACCGTCGGCGCCCTGTCCGGGTTCGCTTTCGCCGACTGGGCCGAGATCGAGCATTGCACGACGCCGTCGACCGACGGCAAGCCGATCCACTACCTGGTCACACGCCCGGCTCGGGCCTCCGGCAAGCTGCCGGTGCTGCTGTGGATCCACGGTGGACCGATCGGCATGAGCGCTGACGGCTGGCACTGGCGCTGGAATCCGCTGCTCGCGGTCGCTGCCGGCTACATCGTCGTGCAGCCGAATCCGCGCGGCTCGACCGGCTTCGGCCAGGACTTCATCCAGGGCATCTGGGGCAACGTCTGGGGCAAGCAGTGCTACGAAGACCTGATGGCGGTCGCCGACGCCGTCGAGAAGCGACCCGACGTCGACGCGCACCGCGTGATGGCCATGGGCGGCAGCTTCGGCGGCTACATGACCAACTGGATCGGCACACAGACGCAGCGCTTCAAGTGCCTGATCACGCACGCCTGCGTCACGACGATGGCGCAATTCACCGGCACCACCGATCACCCGCCCTGGTGGTATCTGGAAATGGGCGGCGAGAACCCGTATGCGGACCGCGATGCTTATGACCGCTATGCGCCGATCCGCTACGTCAGCCAATGGAAAACGCCGGCGCTGATCATCCACGGCGAACTCGACTACCGCTGCCCGATCAGCGAGGGGCTCAACCTGTTCGAGGCGCTGCAGTACCACGGGGTGCCGAGCGAACTGCTGATCTTCCCCGACGAGAACCACTGGATCCTGAAGCCGCGCAACATCGTCGCCTGGTACGACACCGTGCTCGGCTTCATTGGCCGGCATCTGCAGCCCGCGTGAGCGAATGACGCCTGACACAGAATTCGTGGACGGCCAGGCGGTGCGCGAGTACCTGCTGGGACTGCAGCAGCGCATCGTCGGCGCGTTCGAGGCGCTCGACGGCAAGCCGTTTGCGGCCGACGCCTGGGAGAAGCCGCCGGGCGCGCCGCTCGGCGGCGGCGGACTGACGCGCATCATCGAGGACGGCCATCTGCTCGAGCGTGGCGGCGTCGGCTTTTCGCACGTGGTGGGCACGAAGCTGCCGCCATCGGCCACCGCGCAGCGGCCCGAACTGTCGGGGCGCGGCTTCGAGGCGATGGGCGTGTCGCTGGTGTTCCATCCGCGCAACCCGTACGTGCCGACCGTGCACATGAACGTGCGCTTCTTCATCGCCAGGGCCGAGGGCCAGCCCGACGTCTACTGGTTCGGCGGCGGCATGGACCTGACGCCCTATTACGCCACCGAGGAGGACGCTCGCCACTTCCACACCATCTGCAAGCGGGCGCTGGCGCCGTTCGGCGACGGGTACCACCCGCGCTTCAAGAAGTGGTGCGACGAGTACTTCTATCTGAAGCATCGCAACGAGCCACGCGGCATCGGCGGCATCTTCTTCGACGACTTCCACGAGCTGGGCTTCGAGCGCAGCTTCGCGCTGCAGCGCGCGGTCGGCGATGCCTTCCTCGACGCCTACGTGCCGATCGTCGAGCGCCACCGCCAGCGCGAGTACGGCCCGCGCGAACGCGACTTCCAGGCCTACCGGCGCGGCCGCTATGTCGAATTCAACCTGGTGTTCGACCGCGGCACGCTGTTCGGCCTGCAATCCGGCGGACGCACCGAGTCGATCCTGATGTCGCTGCCGCCGGTGGTGCACTGGAAGTACGACTGGCAGCCCGAGCCCGGCACCGCCGAAGCGCGCCTGACCTCCGAGTTCCTGCGGCCGCGCGACTGGGTCTGACCATGGCGGACGGCGACACGATGGAACCCATCGGCCTGCTGGGCGGCAGCTTCGACCCGGTGCACGTCGGGCACCTGCAGTTGGCGCGCGATGCGCTGGCCAATCTGCCGATTGCCGAAGTGCGCCTGATCCCGGCGGCACAGCCGTGGCAGAAGGAGTCCCTGACCGACGCGTCCCACCGGGTGCAGATGCTGCGGCTGGCGATCGACGGCGAGCTGCCGTTCACGCGCCGGCGCCTGGTGCTGGACCTGGCCGAAGTCGAGCGCGGCGGCCCGACCTACACCATCGACACGCTGCGCGCGCTGCGGCAGCAGGTCGGCAAGGACACCCCACTGGTGCTGATCATGGGCGCCGACCAGTTCCAGCGCTTCGAGACCTGGCGCGAGTGGGAACACATTCCGGAACTGGCGCACATCGCCGTCGCGCGCCGCGCCGGCGCGGCCGCCGACCTCAGCCCGGCGCTGCGCAAGCTGCGCGATGCGCGCTACCTGAAGTACGCCGGCGACCTGGTCGACACGCCGGCCGGCCACGTGGTCGACCTCGCCATGACGCCGGTCGATGCCGCGGCCACCGAAGTGCGCCGCCTGCTCGCCGCCCCGGATGCTGCGAGCGCGCAGCGCCTGGCCGCGCTGGTGCCGCCCGCGGTGCTAGCCTACATTCGCACGCATCACCTGTACTCGGAGCCGCATGGACATTAGGAAGCTGCAGCGCGTGATCGTCGATGCGCTCGAGGACGTCAAGGGCCAGGACATCCGCGTCTTCAACACCACGGCGCTGTCGGACATGTTCGACCGCGTCATCATCGCCAGCGGCACGTCGAATCGCCAGACCCGCGCGCTCGCCTCCTCGGTCGCCGAGAAGGTCAAGGCGGCCGGCGGCGTCGTGGTCAGCATGGAGGGCGAGGACACCGGCGAATGGGTGCTGGTCGACTGCGGCGATGCGATCGTGCATGTGCTGCAGCCGGCGACGCGCGACTACTACAACCTCGAGGAAATCTGGGGTGACAAACCGGTGCGACTCAAGTCTGCGGGTACGGCGTCGATAGCGCAGGGAAGAGCCAGCACTGCGCGCAAGCGGACCTGACCGGCCGCCAGCGGCCGACCCGATGAAGATCTCGATCCTGGCCATCGGGCAGAAGCAGCCGGCCTGGGCCGATGCGGCGGTCGATGATTATCTGGTCCGCTTTCCCGCGGACTTCAAGGTGGAGCTCAGGCAATTGAAGGCAGAGGTCCGGAGCGGGCGCGGCGACGATGCCGAGCGCTGCCGCAGCGCCGAGGGCGCGCGCCTGCGGGCGGCACTGCCTGCCGGGGCCATCGCTGTCGCGCTCGACGAGCGTGGCCGGGATCAGACCACCCAGCAGTTCGCCGGACAGCTCGGCCGCTGGCGCGATGCCGGGGAGTCGGTCGCCTTCCTGATCGGCGGGCCGGACGGGCTGGACGCCGGCCTGCGCGGGGACAGCGGGCTCACCCTCAGGCTGTCGAGCCTGACGCTGCCGCATGCGCTGGCGCGGGTCGTGCTGGTCGAACAGCTGTATCGCGCCTGGTCGATCCTCGCGCGGCACCCCTATCACCGCGCCTGAACAGGGCAACCGATGGCCTCCGCAATCTATCTCGCATCACGCAGCCCCCGGCGCCGCGAACTGCTCAAGCAGATCGGCGTGAAGTTCGACCCGCTGCTGCTGCGCCTGGCCACGCCGCGCGGCCCGGACGTGGACGAAGCGCAGAAAGGCGGCGAGACCGCTGCCGAGTACGTGGAGCGCACCGCACGCGAGAAGGCCAGCTTCGGGCTCGACGTGCTCGGCATGCGCTCGATGCTGTTCCGACCGGTGCTTGCCGCAGATACCGTGGTCATCGTCGACGGCGTCGTACTCGGCAAACCGGCCACCGCCGTCGAGGCTGCGGCGTGCCTGCGGCAGCTGTCTGGCCGCACGCACGAGGTGCGCACCGCCGTGGCGCTGGCGATCCAGGGCCCGCTGCTGTCGACCACCTCGGTGTCGACCGTCACGTTCCGGGCGCTGGACGACGACGAGATCCGCCGCTACTGCGCTACCTCCGAGCCCTACGACAAGGCCGGCGGCTACGGCATCCAGGGACTCGCCGCGGTCTTCATCGAGCGCATCGAGGGCAGCTACGCCTGCTCACGCAGGCCGGCGTGCGAACGCTGTAGCGATCGCGCGCTGCCCTGTCCGCTCTTCCTTGCAGGCATCGGAAACGGCCAGATGTTCCGAGGGCAACGCTCTTGTCGAAGGTCTATTGGGTCGCTGCGGACGTCAAGTACGCGAACCCTTGTTGCCATCGGCGCTTCCCAGGAGACGCCATCGATTTGACGCCGAAAGCCGACGTCTGAGCCAACGGCTCAGTCCGACCAATTGCAGATGTCGCGAGCGTCGCGAACTGTCATCATCAACACGCGCGAATGGCTTCGCTGAACCATCCTGAATTGGGTGCTTGGGAGGTAGACGCTTTGAGTGTCGAAGACAGCCTCTTTCCCGACGGGTCGCTAAACGCTCCTAAGTCTTCTTTTTCGTCACTCCGATCCGAACGCTAACGACGCTGCGCGCTCGTCGCTAAGTTTGGCGCCCATCGCCAGTAGTTCCACAGTGCGATCTTCCCCGAGCGATTTGACGCTCGTCGAGTGGATCTCGGTCCGCATCCTGGCTTCGAACGGGACCGGCACGACTCCATCCTCCGCCCAGGCCCGCTCAGTCCACCCGAGCAGGAGGGTAGCCCTTTCCCACACACCGCTCCGGGCTAGTGCGATCGCCAGCGCAAAGAGAACACCGATAGCGCGTTCCTCCTGCCGCAAGCACTTCCAAGCTTCGTGCCCGTAAGAAAGGGCTCGCTCGAGGTCGCCGGGCGCCGCGCGGAGCCCGTAGGCCAGCGAGAGATTGGACATCGGGTACCCGTCGCCCGGCTCGCGGAGGCGGCGCATTTCTGCCAGCACTTCCTGCAACCGGCCGATCGCCTCGTCGTAACGACCGAGCATGGACTCAATGTATGCAAGGTTGGACAAACTCTGGTGAACCGCCGCCATCGCCCCGCCGTCTTCGCCGCTGCACGCGGCCTGCCTCAGCGCGGCGGCGGCCGCTGCCTCGAGTTCGTCGCGCATCAGGTGATAGCCCAAGTGTGAGCAGGCGAGGGACGCGCGCAGACGCGCCGGAGCGTCAGGTCGCACCGCCCGATCGGCCTCCTCGAGCGCACGGCTCACTTCGTCGCCGGCCCCTCGCAGGGCGCCGCTAATCGCCCGCTCGCAGAGCGCGTCGACCAGTTCGTCGGCGTTGCCCAACTGCCGGAATAACTCAGCGGCACGGCCGGCGGCCGCGAAGGACTCCGGCCTGGCGGCCTTCGACCCCAGCCGGGCGGTGGTGAGCTGAAAGCGAGCCTCGATTTCCGGCGGAATTCCTGCGACCGGAAGCAAACGCTGGCACCGCTCGCTGCCTTCCAGTTGTCGGTCGCCGTAGTACCAGACGAAGTTCGATGCTCCGAGCAGGGCGTATGCCAGCGACCGGTCGCCGTCGCTCGACTCGGCCCAGTCGAGCGCGGCGCGGAGGTTGTCGATCTCGGCATGGCCGCGCCGCATTTCGGCCGGGCTTAGACTCCAGTGGCGCTCCCTGAGCGGCAGAAGATACTGGTGCAGGGCTTCGGCATGCCGGCGCAGCATCGACTGGGTCTCGCCCGCCATGGCAAGCTGTTCAATCGCAAACGCGCGCGTGGTCTCGAGCAGGCGATAGCGCGGCCGCTCGCCGCCATCAGCGACGACCAGCGATTTGTCGACCAGATGCCCCAGCAGGTCCAGCGTCAACCACGTATTGATCCGCTCATCCGAGGCGACCGCCTGCGCCAGTTCCAGCGGGAATCCGCCGACAAAGACCCCCAGGCGCCTGAAAACGGCCTGCTCTTCGTTGGTCAGCAGCCCGTGGCTCCACTCGAGCGCGGCGCGCAACGTCTGGTGCCGCTGCAGCACCCGGCGGGACCCCGCGGTGAGGACTTTGAATCGTTCGCTCAGGCGTTGCTGCAGGCCCTCGACCCCAAGCAGCGGCACGCGCGCGGCGGCCAGTTCAATCGCCAGCGGGATGCCATCGAGCGCGCGACAGATGGCTACGGCGGCTTCCAGGCCTTTACCGTCAAAGCTCGTACGGGGGTCGATCTCGTGGGCGCGGGCGATGAACAAGGCGACGGCGCCCTCATTCGCGGCGATCGGCTCGCCCACGGCCGGCACCGCAAGGGAAGGAACGCGATAAGCCTGCTCGCCCGGCAGCTTGAGGCTTTCCTGGCTCGTAACGAGCACGCGTACCCGGGCGCACCGGCGCAGCAACGATTCGGAAAGGGCTGAAGCAGCATCCAGCACATGCTCGCAGTTGTCGAGCACGATTAAGACGTGCTGGTCGGCCAGCGCCGACAACAGCGCCTGCGCTGCAGGTTTCTGTTCGGTGAAGGGGATGCCGAGCGTCTCGGCCACGACGTTGGCGACCAGTGCCGGATCACTGACTGAGGCCAACTCGACCCACCAGACACCATCGGTAAACGATTCGCGCTGCGACTCAGCCACGGCCAGCGCAAGCCGCGTCTTGCCGACCCCGCCCGAGCCGACCAAGGCCACCAGGTGATGATGGCGCAGCAAGTCGACGACCGCACGAACGTCGGCGTCGCGGCCGAAGATGGTCGGCAGGTGTGCCGGCAGGTTGGACGGCGCCGATGCGCCTTGGGCCTCCTCGGGAAGCGCTGACACCGCAGGAGCCGGCGGCGGCGGCGTTTCGCCATCCAGCGCAGCCGAGAACCGGTAGCCGCGCCCGGGGATGGTCGTGATCACCTGGGGCCCGAACAGCTTGCGCAGGCTGCTGATCTGCACTTGGAGATTGTTTTCCTCGACCACCAGTCCGGGCCAGACGAGTTCGAACAGCTCGCTCTTCGGCACCACCCGATCGCGGCGCTCGATCAGGGCGAGCAGCAGGTCCATCGCGCGCCCGCCGATCACCGCGCGCGCTCCCCCAAGCACCACTTCGCGCGAGGCAGGGCGGACCTCAACGTTACCGAAGCGCAGGGACACCGGCGTGCCACACATGGCCATCAACTCGACGGAGCGGTGATCCTTGTAGTCTGCTCAAGACGTCGCACCGCTGCAAGAGCAGGGCCAGCGGGCGCACTTCTTCCTCTTGCGCGTCGTCAAGCCGTTCACTCGAGCGCGGCCTCCGGCCTCAAAACGATTAAGTCCGGATTAAGGTCCGCTAAAGGACTTGAAAGGACCATGGAGCGCACAGTGCAGCCATCGACGACACAGCGTCGATGTACCGAACCACCTGCCACCGGAGACTTCCATGAACAGCGAATTCAAGAGTTCCTCGAAACAGGCCCGCTCCGTCTTTTTCATCGCCGCGATCGTCTCTACGGCCCTGGTTCTGAGCGGCATCGCCGGCCTGGCCGAGCACTACAGCGGACAGACGCATCTTGCAGATCGCGCCGTTGCCGCACGGCCAGCATGAACGATGCCTGCTACAGAACCCAGCCCGGCGCCGCCGGAGGCATTAATCCCGCCGGCTGCCGGGCGCGCGATGTTGCGCTGCCCCGGGGCGCAGGAGATGGCCTGAGGAACGACCTTCCCCGGGTGGGCGGGAACCTTAATTTTTATGAAAGCGGGGCTGATCGGCTAGGCGCATGCATGCGCTGCTGATAGCGTCCCTGCAACCTGCAGACGATGACCGACCGATAGCAAGGCCTTCAAGAAGTCGGCAGCGTCCGCAGCATGACGAAAGGAAGTGCAGAGATTGGCAGCGCAGTCGATCCGGGTACCCGCGACGCGCCTCAGGAGAGGAGAGGAGAGACAGAATGAATGCGAATCGTTTCGCAGCAGTACTTGCATTGGGATGCCTGACGGCTGCCCATGCAGAACCGATGAGGCAGGCATCCGGGACATACAACGGCCTGCACTGGCAGTTCAGCAGTCTTTCCGTCGCCACGGGCTGACGTCGGACTTCGGAGCGTTCGGACAGACCTGCAGCGGAACCTTGCTGCCGGATCGCCGTTCGATATTGACGGCGGCTCACTGCGTGACCGACTTCAATCTTGCGACACCGCTATCCACGACGGTCCGTTTTTACGGCGGCTCCGACGACATCAACATTCGCACCAATCCTGCCGCGACCCTCGTCACCGGCAATCAGTATTTCGTTCACCCGCTGTACACCGGTTTCGTGGTCGACGACAACGACGTCGCGGTGATCCGGCTCGAGACTGAGGCGCCCGGATTTGCTGCGAGTTACGGTCTGTATGGGGGCGAACTGACCAGTGGCGCGTTCACCCAGGCGGGTTACGGGGCCCGCTCGACCGTTGGGGGAAGCACCGGCGTCAACGCCCAGTCGGGCTTCCTGCGGCTCGGAGGGAACCGTTACGATTTTCGCATGGGCGATTCGGACTTCGGCAATGCCTTTGCGGACATCATGGGTGTGCCTATGGAAATGCTCGACTACTCCTATCTCAGTGACTTTGACAGCGGCCTCGCCGAGAACGATGCATCCTGCCTCTTCATCGGCGACGTCTTCGGGCTGGGCGGTTCGAAGTACTGCGACCTAGGAGTCGGCTTCATGGAGGCCAGCTTGGCGTTCAATGACTCTGGCTCGCCGCAGTTTATCAACGGCCTAATTGCCTCGATCGGTTCATACGGAGGAACCTTCGCGCCCGGCTACGGCGATGTGGACGACAGGGACAACTCGAGCTTTGGCGAATTCAACGGCTTCGTTCCCGTGTTCACGCACATCGGTTTCATCCGCTCCTCGATGGTGCCGGAGCCGGGCTCGATGGCGTTGCTCGGACTTGGTCTGCTCGGCATCGGGTTTGCACGCCGACGCTGTGACAGGGCTGCCGATCGAAGGCCACCCCGGCAGCCCTGTTAGAACCCGATGCGTACTCGCTAGGGGTCGTCTTGAAACGGATCGCCTGGCTGTGAAGCGTCAAGAGGTTAGTCCTTGACGACCTGAGTCGGAATATGGGGGTACAACACCGCCGGCCAGCAAGTTAGCTTCTGGGCAGATCAGCCAAAGAGCTGCGATGATCGTTGCAGGCCGGGAGCGCCAAAGCGCCTTCGAAGCTCGCTGTGCTTCCCGCATGGCACGCATCCGCGGAAGAAAGAGGGCGCAGAGCCTCTGGACCTGGTACCGAGCGGTGTCCGCAAGGTCAAAAGCGCGGCCGGCCAGCGATCAGGGATGGAAAGCTTCGGCGCTGTTCAGTCCATGCCGGGCGCCGGCAGGCTGCGATCCAGCGGTGCGTTGATCCAGTCGTCCTGCTCGAGCCAGGCCAGCAGCTCGGCGCCGGGCGCATCAGTGCGCTCGCGTCCCTG
>JALORV010000040.1 GCA_025458735.1 Burkholderiaceae bacterium
GCCGCGGCGGCGGCGCCCTGCCGCTCGCGGGCAGGTGCCGGGGGCACGGCTTTCAGCGCAGCGGCGCCATCCTTCGGGTTCATGCGGCTCGACTCATACCACTGGGCTCATGCCAATTGGTTCATGCCACCTGGCTCATACGACCTGGATCATGCCGCGGGCTGCGAGGCCTTGTAGCGCTTGGCCATCGTTGCTGCGCGGTCGGGCGCGCTCTCGAAGTCCGCCACCACGGCGTCGACCGCGCGCTTGGTCAGCGGCACGCTCTCCAGCGGCTCGATGTACTTGCGCGCCAGGTAGGACTTCAGCATGTCGGACGACAGTACATGCGCCTTCTGGTCGTGCTCGCCGGCAAACAGGAACAGCGTCCTGAGCGGGCTCATCCAGCGCAGCTTGACACGCACGAAGTCCATGCCGTTCCACTCAGTCCGGTCGACACGCGGATGCCGCCCGGCACGGTGGTCACCGGGAACACGCCCGACAGCTGCATGCCGTCGATCTTGGCGCGCAGTTCGGAGGTCAGCAGGCTCGACTTGATGTAGGTGGCCTGGTCGACCGGCTTGACCGCCATCGCGTGCGATTCCATCAGTGCGCCGAAGAACTGCTCGCGGTCGCGCTCCGACAGGTTGATCAGTGCCAGTCCGTCGCGCAGCACGCGCACCATGCCCGGGATCATCTTGACCAGCTTGTTGCGGTCCTCGGTGCTGGCCTTGGGCTGCACCGACCACACCAGTTCGTGGATCACGTCGCGGAAGGCCTTGGCGAATCCGGGCTGCGTTTCGCTGCGCACCGTGGCCGCCACCAGCACCTTGACCCAGGGGCCGAGCAGGAATTCCTTGATGTAGGGCTCGAGGTCGACGCGCTCGAAGGCGCGCCGCACCTGGATCGTCGTGTTGATCGTCAGGATCTCGTGCTTCTCGGCGGCTTCGAGCGCCTTCTTGGCGCGCGAGACCGGATCACTGTCGCCCGGATCGATCTCCGAGACAAAGCGGTCGAACTCGGCGTAGACCTTCTCGAATACCGAAAGATCGGTCTCGAACTTCTTCAGGATCTCGCCGATGACCCGCTCGACCTCGTGCAGGTACTTCTGGTTGTCGTCGCCGTAGGGCTCCCAGCCGGCCGAGGTGCCCGCGATGCGGTCGATCAGCTTGCGCGCCGGGTGCGCGCTCGAGGCGAAAAAGGCCGCATCCATCAGGGCGGCCTTCAGCACCGGGAACTGCAGGCGCGAGATGCGCGCCTTGATCTCGGCCGGCACCTGCTTGTCCTGCATCACGTGGTCGAACAGCATGCCGACCAGCTCGATGGTCAGCTTGTCGACCGTGCGCGTCGACTTGGCCGTCAGTTCCTCGCGCATCGAGCTGATCGACTGCACCGGCGGCAGCATCGCGAAGTCGCCGGTCTCGACGAACTGTTCGAAGCCGGATTTCTGTATCTCGCCGATCGAGCGCAGCAGATCCGGCGGGGCCGCACCCAGGGACGGCAACGGCGGCAGCCGCGAACCGCGGGCATTGGCCTGCAGCCGCGTCAGCAGCCCGCCGAGCAGCTGCGTCGGTTCGTCCTGCGCCACCGGTGCCCGCGAGGGACCGCCCTCGGCCGCAGCCACCGAACCATCGCGGCCGGTGCGTCCTGCGCCACCCGCCTGCTGGCCGGTGCCGCCGCCCCACTCGCCGGCCGTGCCGCCGCCCGAAACACCGGGCGGCTGCCAGGTTGCCGCCGGGCCCTTGGGCACCGCCAGGCTGCGACGGATCGCCCGCACATCGACGCCATGATTGGCGAAGTGCTCGAGCAGCTGACGCACGATCTGCCCAAGTTCCTCGCCCAGCGGCTTCTCGTACCGCGTCAGCAGGAACTCCCAGGCTTCCTTGTGCAGTTCGCACTGTTCGGCCGCACGCAGCAGGGCACGCACGTAGACGTTCGGGCCGAGCGGATTCTCGGAATTCCGCACCGCGCTGCGGCCGAGCACATAGGCGACCACGAGGTTCAGGTCGCGCAGGGCCAGATCGGCAAAGCCCGCCACCTTGCTGGCGTGCCGCTCGACGACGGTGTTGCTCTCGACCGAGATCGAATCGACCAGCGACAGCGTCTCGGCGTCGAGCGCGCCCGGCGGCGGCTGGACGCGGCCGACCGTGATCTCGTGGAAGGACTGGTCCTGCGCCTGCTTGAGGTGCTCGACGAAGGCATGGTGCAGTTCGCTGGACTTCGACACCAGCAGCCGCTGCACCAGCGGCGAGCTGACGTCAAAGTCCCAGGTCCCGCTCAGCTCATCGAGAATCGCCTTGGTGATGTCGGGAAAGGACGTGGCGATCAGCTCGTTGGCGATCGCCATCGCCGACTTCATCAGCGCCGACGCCTGCGCGGCCGTCACATACGGCACGTCGCCACCCGGACGGGGTGTGTCGGTGTTGGGCGTGAACTCCATGGATGTCCGTGCAGCGGCCTGGCCGGTCGGCCCTCAGGAAGGCTCCGACTCTATCGGCGTGGTGCCCTGTGTCAAGTTACATATGGGCGCAAGCAGCCTACCAATTATGCGTGCTGGATCAGGCACGCAGACGCTCCCCGAGGCCGTTGGCCTGCTGCAGCCCCGCCAGCCAGCGTGAAAATGGCAGCCGCCACGCCGCCTGCAGCGCGGCGGCACGCTGCCGCGCCGGCTCCGGTGCCAAGTCGAAGGGAGCCGCCAGGGCGAAGACGATGCGATTGCCCTCGTCCACCGGCGGCGCCGCCAGCAGTCGATCTTCAAAAGCAGTGGCGATGGCCCGGAAGCTCGGCTCGAAGCGACCGCCGAACAGGTTGAAGCAGGCCACCCCGGTGCGCAGCAGCGCCCGCCGGCACAGCCGATAGAAGTCCACGTCGTCGTGCACCGGGCCGCGCGCGGCCGCGTCGTACAGATCGACCTGCAGCCAGTCGACCCGTTGCGCTCGCGGCAGCGTCGCAAGGTACTCGCGGGCATCGGCCGGCACCACCTGAAAGAGCTCATCATCGACGGGCACGGCGAACCACTGCCGGGCGGCTTCGATCACCTCGACGCTGAGTTCGACCGCGGTCAGCGAAGCGCCGGTCACATGGCGTCGGCAGAACTTGGTCAGCGCGCCGGCACCCAGGCCCAGTTGCAGGATACGGCCTGGCTCCGGCACGAACAGCGCGACGCCCATCATCTGGCGCTGGTACTCGAGCTCCAGCTGCCAGGGTCGGGCAATGCGCATGCCACCCTGGATCCACTCGGTGCCGAAGTGCAGGTAGCGCATGCCGTCCTCCTCGGACAGCGTCACGCGGGTCCGCGGCACGCGCGGCGGCGAGCGACGCGGGGCTCGTCGCACGTCAGGCAGGCTGCGCTGCCGGCGCTCCGAGGTCGCGCATCAGGTTGCCGACCGCGCGGTCGAACAGCCGCGCACTCTCGGCCGCCCGGATGCGGCCGGCACGCACGTAGCCGCGCAGCACCAACGGCGCCAGCGAGTGTGCCTTGCCGGTTTCGGCGGAAGTGAACAGATAGAAGTTGCGGCGCGGGCTGATCCAGCGCAGCCGCACGCGCTCGACCTGCTGGCCGGTATAAAGGTCGAACCAGGAGCCCCGCTCCCAGCCTTCGATCATTTCGTCGATCTGGACATCCGAGATCTCTTCGACCGGGATCATCTCCTCGGGCGCGACCGTCGGCGGCGCATCGAGCACATTGACCTCGGCATGATTGGCGGCGGCGGCGCTGCGCACCACCGAGGCCGGGATGGTCAGCTGCTCGTCACCGTCCTCGGGCGGCGGTGGCTCGACGATCTTGACCTCGTCCAGCCGCTTCTTGATCAGTCCTGCATCGACCGGCGGCGGCGCACCATAAGCCACTTCCAGCGCCTTGACGGCCTGCGCATGCGATGCCATCAGCCGGGTGAAGAACTCCTGCGTCTGCGACGGCGCATGCTCGATCAGCTGCAGTCCCTCGCGCAGCGTGTTCAGCACCGCGGGAATGGTCTTGACCAGCCGCTTGCGGTCGTCCGGATTGATCTTCGGCTGCACGCTCCAGACCAGGTCCGGCACCATGTCGCGGAAGCGCCTGGCGAAGTCGGGCTGGGCGCGCTCGCGCAATGTCGCGGCAACCAGCACCTTGACCCAGGTGTCGAGCAGGAATTCGCGCAGATAGGACTCGAGCTGCACGCCGTCGAAGGCACGCCGGATGCCGATGGCGGCGTTGATCGCCATCACCTCGCGGGTCTCGGCCTCCTCCAGCGCACGCTTCGCACGGGTGATCGGGTCATCGTCGCGGATCCGTTCTTCATTCAGGTACTTCTCGAACTCTTCCAGCGCCTTCTCGAAGATCGACGGCCCTTCGTTGATCGCCACCACGACCGTGTCGACGGCGCGGTTGACCTCGGCCAGATAGCGCTGGTTTTCCTCGCCCTCGGGAATCCAGCCGATCGCGGTCGAGGCGATGCGGTCCATCAGCCGCCGCGCCGGCTGCAGCGGCGAGACGAACAGGTCCGAGTCCGACAGCGCCACCTTCATGATCGGGAACTGCAGCCGCGACAACGCCGTCTTGATCTCGGCCGGCAGGTGCTTGTCCTGGTGGATACGGTCGAACAGCATCCCGACCAGCTCGATCACCAGTTTGTCGATCTGCTTGGTCGCGCGCTCTGCCACGTGGGCGCGCAGCTGCGCCTCGTCGCGCTCGCTGATCGTGGTCGTGCCGCCGCTGCGGGCCGCCACCGCCGCCAGCGCGTTCAGCCGCTGCACCTCGTTGATCGAGGCGAGCAGACCCGGATCGATGGCGGCGAACTGAACCGGCGTGCCCGGAGCGACCGGCACTGCCGCGGCGGGCGGCATCAGGCCGGTATTGGCAAACCCGGTGCCGCCCGGTGCCACTGGCGGTGCCGGCACCGCGAAGTCGGCACGATCGAACAGCGGCTGCGTCGGGATCGACGTGACCGGAACAACCGGCGTGGCCGCGCCGGCACCGCCGACCATCGGCAGCTGCATGCGCTGGTAAAGCGCGCTGAGCAGCTGCTCGGCGGTGGCGCCGGTGATGGCGCCGGCGGCTGTGCCACCGGCGGTCGGGCGCCCGGCCGCGACGAAAGTGTTGCGGAATCCGGCCAGCGAATTCTTGAACGCTGCCGTTGCGGTGTTGCGCTCCTCGACCCCCTGGTCGCGCAGCTGCCGGTTGAGTTCCTCGTACAGATCGGTGAGCGGTTTGCCGAGCGCGCCGTCGAAGGCCTTGACGACGGCCATGCGCTGGTCGCCCTTGAAGCCCAGCTTGTCGACCGCCTCGCCCAGTGCGCGGCAGAACCGCACCGGGTTGAAGGGATTCTCGCGATCGGTCAGTCCGCTGACACCCAGCGCCACCGCCAGCCGCTGCGTCAGCGGCCCGTACTGTTCATTGGCCGCGTTGCGGATGCGTGCCGCGAACTTGTCGAGCAGCATGTTCTCTTCCATCTGGTCGTAGTCGACCAGCGAGAGTGCCGTGATGCCGCCTTCGGGCTTGTCCTTGTCCTTGTCCTTCGTCTGCCGGTCGCTGCGGTCGGCCCGGAACAGCTCGTCGACAGCCGCATCGATCTCGCGCTCGACGGCAGCGAAGAAGGTGCTGGAAAACTCACGCTGGTCGACCAGCAGCCGGCGCACGGATTTCTTCAGCGTGCCCGAGGCCTGCGCATCGGCGTCGATGACCTGGATCGCCTCGCGCGCAGCGGTCGGCAGCAGCGGATCCAGCGTGCTGCGCATTGCAGCGCGCAACCCAACCAGTGCGCGCTGCGCACTCGTGCGGCTTGCCTTGCCTGTGCCTGTCGTGTTCGTCGTGCTCATTCCTGCCCGTCATGCCCCGGCGCGTCCGGCCGCAAGGGTAGCCGATCCTGCAGCGTCGGGCCGGTCCGCGCCGCCCATCGACCCGGACCGCCTGCGGCAGCAACATGCTGGCCCGCGGTTCCCCTCAGCCGCCGGGCGCGCACCACCACGCCTGCCAGAGCGCGAGCTTCTCCTCGAGGCTGCGACCGGCATGCGCAGGACTGGAGGACGGTAGCACCCGGGTCGCGAAGCCCGCTTGCTCGAAAAGCGGCCGAAATCGGCCGGCTGCCATGCCATTGAAGGCCACCGCGCGCAGCCGTGGCGCACGCCGCCGCAGGGCGCCGAAGGCATTGGGCTGGCCGCCGCGGATGGCGCTGTCGGCGCTGCCGGACCTCTCGCAGGCCCCATAGACGTCCCAGATGCCCACATGGTGCGCCAGCACCCGCTCCAGCCGCTGCGCATAGGGCAGCGTGGCCAGTGGCTCGCCGAGCAGGCAGCCCAGGATCACCCAGAACTGGTTGCGGGGATGCGCGTAGTACTGGGCCGCCGCCAGCGATGCGGCAGACGGGAAGCTGCCGAGGATCAGTCGTTCGATGCCGCTATCGATGACGGGGGCGAACCCGCGCAGCGCGGTCGCGTGCTGCGCTGCGCGTCGCCGCCCCCGCTCAGGCGGCGCGGGCATCCAGCAGCAGGCGATTGACGCGCGCCACGAAGGCCGCCGGCTGCTCGAGCTGCATGGTCCGCAGCTGCGCCACCAGCGGGTGTACCGGATTCAGTTCGAGAATGGGCTGCGCCGCCGGCGCCTTCTGGCCCGCTGCCTTCAGCAGCCGCTGCAGATGGCCGCTCATCTCGGCTTCCTCGCTCACCAGGCACGCCGCCGACTCGGTCAGGCGGAACGTCACCCGCACATCCTTCACGCGCTCGCCGAGCGCAGCCTTCACCGCAGCCACCAAGTCCCGGTTCTCCTCGGCAAGCTGCTGCTGCTCGGCCTTTTCCTTCTCGTCGGCGACGGCACCGAGGTCGAGGCCGCCCTTGGCGACCGAGGCCAGCGCCTTGCCTTCGAACTCGTGCAGGAACGACAGCATCCACTCGTCGACGCGGTCGGCCAGCAGCAGCACCTCGATGCCC